>JAQCJA010000124.1 GCA_027593305.1 bacterium | reverse complement strand
AGAAGGCACAGCGCCGCCGGCAAACTCGAGCCGCTCTACCAGGGCTTCTGTCAGCGTCTGGTGCGGGCCGGTTTTGTGGTTCTCATCATCGATCCCTTCAACCAGGGAGAGCGTGATCAGTACCACCCTCTCAGCGACCGGAGTCTCGTCGACAACTGCTGCCACGCGCACAACATGATGGGCAAACAGTTGGAGCTCGTCGGGGAGTGGTTCGGCATGTGGCGTGCCTGGGATGGCATTCGTGGCCTCGACTATCTGTTGTCGCGACCCGAAGTGGACCCTGCCCGTGTGGGCCTTACGGGCAACTCGGGCGGTGGCACCATGACGACCTGGCTGTGGGCCATGGAGCCGCGCTTCACCATGGCTGCGCCCAGTTGTTTCGTCACAACTTTCCTCGCCAATCTGGAAAACGAGATACCCGCCGACTGTGAACAGTACCCGCCGGGCGTGCTCGGTGCCGGCCTGGAGATGGCGGACTTCATCATCGCCCGTGCGCCACAGCCAGTGCTGCTTCTCGGGCAGCAGTATTGCTTTTTCGATCGCCGGGGTCTGCGCGAGGCTTTCACCGACGTGCGCCACTTCTACGACGTGTTGCGGGCGCCGGCGCAGAATACTCGACTTTTCGTCGGTCCCAATCCGCACGGCTTCTCGGTGCACAATCAGGAAGCGATGGTCGATTTCTTTGCCACCCATGCCGGCACCACCGCACCCCGCCTGCGGCGTACCGACGCCTTGGATGACACCAGCCTGGTGACACCCAGAGGCAACACGATCGCCGCCGGGGCGACACCGATCTACGAGTTGATCGCCGACCACGCCCGGACCCTGCGGCAGACACGCCCACAGCAGACACCGGCGCAGCTGGTCGAATGCGTAGGTGACCTCCTGCAGCTGCCGAATCGTGCCGAGGTGCCGCACTTTCGCATTCTCCGTGGCGCCGCCGTCGGCACCATGCGGGTCGCGCGCTATGCTGTTGAGACCGAACGCAACGTGCGCGCCATTCTGCACAAGCCCATGGCCACGGCGGCCCACATCCACACGCTCGATGTCGAGTCCTCTGTGAGCCTGTTTCTGCCGCATCTTGCCGCCCATGAGGAACTGGCAGGCACCGCGTCTCGTGGTCGGGATGATGGTCGGGATGATGGTCGGGATGATGGTCGGGGCGATGGTCTGGGTGATGGTCTGGCGGCGACATTGGCTCAGGGCCCGGAGGCGCTCTACCTGCTCGACGCGCGTGGTCTGGGTGAATCCCGCCCGGACGAGACGGGTGATTTCTTCCATCCCTACGGCATGGACTACATGTTCCATGGTCACGAACTGCTCTTTGGCGGCAGCTATCTCGGGCAGCGGGTGCACGATGTGCTGTCTACACTGGACCTGCTGGTCGCCGAAGGAGCTGGCAGGATCACGCTCTACGGACGGGGCCAGGGCGCTCTGCTGGCCACCTATGCAGCACTGCTTCACGATGCCGTTAAGAAGGTGCTCCTGCAGCATGCTCCGCTCTCCTATCATGCCATGACGCAGGTGCCTCTTGTCACCTGGCCCGTCGCGGGGTTCCCCCGCGGCGTGCTGGCCCACTTTGACCTGCCCGACCTCTACCGGGCCCTCGGGACCCGACTGACGCTGCTGCAGCCCTGGGATGAAATGATGCAGCCCTTGCGTGGCACCCGGCTGCAGCGGGCGCTGAAGGATGCGGGGCTGTCGCCGAAACGAGTCCATGGATGAATACACCACCGGCTGATGCCACCTTCGTACCCGTCGAAGCCCTGCAGCGCTGGCTGCGGGAGCTGTTCCTGGCCGTTCCCATCCCGGCGGAGCATGCCACCCTGATTGCCGAACTCATGATCGACACCGATCTGCGCGGCGTCACCTCCCATGGTGTTGTGCAGGTGCAACGGTATGTGCGGGGCTGGCAGGAAGGGCGGACCAACAGGACACCGCAGATCGAAGTGCTGCAACAGGGCCCGGCAACAGCGGCATTGAACGGCGATGGCGGTCTCGGATATATCGTGGCGGCCCACGCCATGGAGATGGCCATCGAGCGCGCCGAAACCGTCGGTGTCGGCATCGTCACAACCACCCACCACGATCACATTGGCAGCGCCGGCAAGTACGTGCGCATGGCGCTGCGCCGGGGTCACATCGGTGTCGGCTTGTCCGGCCGCAATGCCGCCCCGTCGTACGACCCATCCAGCACGATTATGGGCTCGATCCAGGGCAGCCCGCCGTTCTGCGTCGGTGTGCCATCGGGGCCCAAACAGCCGCCTTTCCTGTTGGACATGGCGACACATATCCCCTGGGACGAGGCGACTTTTGCCCGGATGCCGCAGATCTATCTGAAGGCGATCGGTATATCCCATGTGGCCAACATGTTGTCGGGTACTCTCGGTGGGCAGATGCTGCCTCGTTTTGATCGGCGCAACATCACCCACAGCAGCGCCGACCAATCAGGCTTCTTTATGGCCCTGCAGGTCGAACGTTTCACCGATCCAGCGGCCTTTCTCGGCGACATGGATCACCTGATGCAGCAGGTGGGTGATTTGCAGCCTTTGCCGGGCTTTGATCTGTCCGACCTGCCTGGCGGCCCGGAATGGCGTACCGAAGCCAACTATCGGGAGACCGGCATCCCCATCGGCGCCGACACCCTGGCTGTACTGACGGACATGGGAACAGAACTGGGCGTGGCGGTGCCCTGGCGCAGGACGCACCTTTAGCCCCTATGAAGATTCTTGTTGATGCCGATGCCTGTCCACGGGCTGTGAAGGAAATCCTCTTCCGTGCCGTCCAGCGGCTGAAGATTCCGACGACGTTGATCGCCAACCAGTACATGCGAGTACCGCTGGCGGACCATATCGACAGCATCGCAGTTGCTGCCGGTCCGGATGAGGCCGATGATCGCATCGTCGAACTTGCGGAAGCTGGTGATCTGGTGATCACCGCCGACATACCCCTGGCGGACCGTGTTGTCGCCAAGGGCGCCACCGCTCTCGATCCACGGGGCACACTGCTGACGGCGGCCAACATCAAGGAACGGCTTGCCACACGCGATCTGCTCGATGAGCTGCGCAGTGCGGCGCTCGTGGAGGGGGGACCATCCTCCTATGGCGCACGAGACAGCCAGGCCTTTGCCAATCAGTTGAACCAGTTTCTGCAGTCACGTCCGGGAGGCTGAGCCTGTGTCCCTGGTGCGGGCGCTGCTCTTCGGCGTGCTCTTGGGCGTGGGCTTGGGCGTGGGCTCTGCCGCCGCCGAGGGGATCGAGATTCCGGCGGATGCGCTGGCACGGCAAGGCCTCGACGACGTGCCCGTCAACGCCTTCCCCCTGCACACGGGTTGGCGCTTCCGCCCGGGACACTCCGAGGCCTGGGCGGCGCGCGACTTTGATGACAGCAGCTGGCGGCAGCTGGATTCGCTGGCGACGTCCCTGTCGGCAACCACCCGGCAACAGATCGGTTGGACGGGAGAAGGCTGGTTCCGTCTGCGGCTGCACGTCGACGACGCAGTTTCTGCCAGAGACATCGGCCTGCTCTACCGAAACATGGGAGCACTGGCCATCTATCTGGACGGCGTACTGCTGCATACGTCCGGACACCCCGCTTCCCGCCGGGAGGAGGAGGTCGTGCATCTTGTGCATGGCCTGCCGGAAGTCACGCCGTTGCCGCTGAGGGCGGGGGACGAGCATGTGCTGGCCCTGCGCTACACGAACCGCTCGACGCTTGGCATGCTGAGTCTCCCCGACGAACTGGGGTTTGGTCTGAGTCTGGTGGAGCTTCGCGCCTGGGAAACCGCGGCACAGCGGTTCACCTACGTCAGAATCGTGCTGCAGACGCTGTTCGTCATCCCTCTGGCCTTCAGCCTGTTCCACTTGTTGTTGTTCCTGTTTCACCGGCAGGGGCTCGGACATCTCTACTATGCCTTGTTCGCCCTGTCCGTGGCGGTGCTGATCTATGCACCCCTGCATCTCATTTTTGCGCATACGCCGCTGGACATCACCATATGGCTCCTCGGCTTCAAATGGTCTCTACTGGCGGCCCCGCTTACCGGGTTGTTGTTCCTGTACCACGAATTCATCGGTCGGATTTCTGCCGTGCTCAAGGTTGCCGGTGTCTTCAGCCTGGGCATCGCCGTGGCGGCGCTGTTTCTGCCCGTCGAGTTCTTCTACTGGGTGACAATGATCTTTCTGCTCGATGTTGTGCGTGTCGTCATCATCGGCCTGCGACGTGGCACGCCGGAGGCCGGCGTCGTACGGGCCGGCTGGTTTCTCTTTGCCACCGGCTGTGCGCTGCAGGTCCTGGTGGAGCTCGGCATGGTCAAACCTGCCTTGCTCACATCGGACCCGTTCAACTTCTTCCCCTACATCTATGGCACGCTCATCCTCGTTGTCAGCATGTCGGTGTATCTGGCCCGCACCGTGGCCCGTACCAACCAGGAGCTGGCAACACAGCTGGAGCAGGTTCGCTCTCTGTCGGCCCATGCTGTGGAGCATGAGCGGCGCGTGCAGACAGCCAAGCTGACGACGTTGACACAGCTGGTGGCCGGCATCGTTCACGAACTCAACTCCCCCATCGGGGCCATCCGCAGTGCCGCTGACACGCTGGCGCGAGCTGTAGGCAAACTCCGCAGCACGAGCCCCCCGGGACCGGCGCTACAGGCAATCGACAGCGTCAATACAACCCTTGTGTCAGCCACCGATCGGCTGGGCACGGTGCTATCCGGCTTCAAGTCGTTCTCTCATCTTGACGAAGCCGAGTGGCAGATCGCCCCCATCGAACAGGGACTCGACGACACGCTGGTTGTCATGGATGCGCAATTGACCGGGGAAATCATAGTGGAGCGCGAGTATGGGGGCGTACCCGCCATCTGGTGCGCGCCGGCGCGGTTGAATCAGGTCTTCATCCACCTGATCACCAATGCCCTGCAGGCGATGGGTGGCCGTGGCACCATACGCTTGCGTACGTGGGTAGAAGAGGGCACCAACGTTTGTGTCGGCATCGGAGATTCCGGCGCTGGCATGACGCCGGAGCAGGTCGACGGATTGTTCGATGTCGCCTTTCGGCACAGCACCCGTGTCAAAATGGGCCTGGGCCTGATCGCCGACGCGCACACACTGAGGGAGCATGGCGGGCAGTTACAAGTGCATTCATCGGTAGGTGTGGGTACGGAGATTGTCCTGCGCCTGCCGCTGCGACTTCGGGAGTGATTGGGATGGACTACACCTCGCGTGTTCCCCGCTACGACTTCCCCACGGGCTCCTTCCAAGAGCAGGAACAAGCCCTGGCGACCAACCCACTGCTGCAACGACTGGCGGCGGCGCGCGCCGCCTTCGCCGGGGACCGGCATCGGCCCTTGTATCACTATGTCAATCCTGAGGCAATGCTCAATGACCCCAACGGCCTGTGTTTCTGGCAGGGCCGCTGGCATCTGTTCTATCAGGCCTATCCGCCCGAGGACCCCCGGCAGCACTGGGGCCACGCCGTGTCTGACGACCTTATTCACTGGCGCGATCTCCCGTACTGCATCTATCCGCAGCCGGAGCGTTGCTGTTACTCCGGTTCGACCCTGGTGGAGTCGGATCGGGTCATCGCCATGTATCACGGCACCGAGGTGGGCAACATGGTCGCCACCTCTGCCGATCCTCTGCTGTTGAACTGGACGAAGACCGCCGGCAAAGCGGTCGTGCCCATGCGCTCCGCCGATGGCTCGGACCTGCCGTACCGTGTGTTTGATCCCTGCATCTGGAAGCAGGGGGCGTTCTACTATTCGCTGTCCGCCGGGACCAAACCCGAAGGTCCCGCAGGTCAGCCCGTGCGGGCCAACTTCCTGCTGCGCTCAGCCGACCTCAAGCACTGGGAGTACCTGCATCCCTTCGTGGAACACGACCGCTACACCCTGGTCGGGGACGACGGTGCCTGCCCCTATTTCTGGCCCATCGGCAGCGGCGCCGACAAACGACACATCCTCCTGTTTTTCAGCCACATGTCGGGAGGCCAGTACCTGTTGGGTGACTACGACACGTCACGCGACAAGTTTGTCGTGACCTGCGGCGGTAAGTTCAACTTCGGGCCCTCCACCCCTTCCGGGGTGCATGCGCCGTCAGCCACACCCGATGGTGATGGTGGTGTCGTCGCGATCTTCAACATGAATGCCGGCAAACCAACAGCCGGTTGGAATCAGATCATGACGTTGCCCCGGCGACTGACCGTTGCTGGCGAGGCATTGCGGGTTGCACCGGCAGGCGCTATCGAGTCGCTGCGCGGCAGCCATCAGCACCTGGAAGAGGTGGACCTTCCCGCCAACGAGGATTTCGTACCGCACGCCGTCCACGGTGACACGATCGAGTTGATCGTGCGAATTGCGCCATCTGCGGCGCCCGTGATTGAGCTGGACGTGCTGCGATCACCCGATGCGGACGAATACACGCGCATCACCTTCTACCGCGATCGCGGCATGAACGAATCCTTCGCCGGTGGTCGCCGACGCCAGAGCCTGATCTCGATTGACACCGCACGCGCCTCCCTTGCGGCCGATGTATGGCCCCGGGCCCCGGAGACCGCGCCGGTCTGTCTGGGACAGGACGAACCCCTGGAGTTGCGGATCTTTGTCGATCGCAGCGTGCTGGAAGTCTTTGTGAATGGACGCCAGTGTGTCGCCGTGCGCGTCTATCCGGAGCGCCCCGATAGCGTCGGTGTCGTGCTGCGTTCGCAGGGAGCCGCGAGCCGGTTGCTGTCCCTCGACGCCTGGCAGATGCACTCCATCTGGAAGACCTGAGCCCGCCTTTTGCGGCTTAGTCGAAGTGTGCGACGAACTCCTCGTAGCCTTCGTCCACCAGTTTTTCCACCGGCACAAAGCGCAACGATGCGGAGTTGATGCAGTAGCGCAGACCTGTGGGCTTGGGACCATCGCTGAACACATGTCCCAGATGCGAGTCTCCGTGTTTGCTGCGCAGCTCGGTACGCGGATACAACAGTTTGAAGTCGGTATCCTCCGTCACGTTCTCCGCAACCAGGGGCCGGGTGAAGCTGGGCCAGCCCGTGCCGGACTTGAACTTGTCCCGCGAACTGAACAGGGGCTCCCCCGTCACCACATCCACGTAGATCCCTGTCGCCTTGTTATCCCAGTACTGGTTGCGGAAGGGCGGCTCTGTGCCATCCTTCTGGGTCACGTTGTACTGGATCTGTGACAGCCGCTGGCGCAGTTCGTCATCAGTTGGCTTGTGATACTTCGATGCCGCCTGGCTTTGCGCACCCCAGACTTTCGTGATGAACTGATCCCGGCCGGAACCGGCGCGATAGCGCTTGTAGTGCGCCGTGTTTGTCTTGTGGAAATCCTGGTGGTAGCTGTCGGCGGCGGTGAAGGATTCGAAGTCGCGGATCGGCGTGACGATGGGAGCATCGAACCGGCCCGATGCGGCCAGCGCCGCCTTCGATGCCTCTGCCAGGCGTCGCTGCTCGGGCGAGTGGACAAAAATGGCTGACGTATACTGGTGCCCGCGGTCGACGAAGGAGCCCCCCGCATCGGTGGGATCGAATTGCCGCCAGTAGGTGTCCAGCAAGCTCTCGTAGCTGACTTTGTCCGGGTCGAAAGTCACCTGCACGACCTCCAGATGACCGGTGCTGCCGGAGGCCACCTGACGGTAGGTCGGGTCTTTCTCCGGACCACCGGAGAATCCTGAGACAGCGGAGATGACCCCGTCGAGTTTGTCAAAGGGAGCTTCGATACACCAGAAACAACCACCGGCGAAGGTCGCCTGTTCAGCGGCGTCCGACGTGTAGGCCAGCAACAGCAGCATCGATGGAATCAGTACGACTTTCATGGGTCCGCTCCGGAGATTGTTGCCTTGCACCATCGTAGTGAACGCCTGAGATGGTGGTCATGTTCCGTCAACAATGTAACATTTGTCTAACATCACACAGGGCTTGTCCGGGTGCCGATGGGATGACCAGGATCATGCCGGTCGATGCCCCTTTGGCGGCGCTGACCGGTGGCGTTGCGTGCTTTTTTGCCGTGGTCGAATTCAACGTCCGTTTTTCGGTAGTGCAGGTGTCTCCCGTACCCCAGATTGTTGGACATGACAACAACAATGGAACTACCTGCCAAGTCTGTGATGATGGAGGCCTTCCTGCAGGGCGACGCTGCTTTCGATGGCATCTTCGTCACCGCCGTACGCACCACCGGGATCTTCTGTCGGCCCACATGCCCGGCAAAAAAGCCCCGACCGGAGAACGTCCATTTCTACGGTACGCCCCGCGAGGCGCTCCTGTCGGGTTTCCGCCCGTGCAAGCGCTGTCGCCCCCTCGAGGCAGCCGGTGACACTCCCGACTGGCTACGCCCCCTGCTGGCCGACCTCGAGCAGGATCCAACTCGTCGTTGGCGGGATGATGATCTGCGCCAGCAGGGCCTGAGCCCTGAACGTGTACGGCGCTGGTTCCAGACTCAGCACGGCATGACCTTCCACGCCTACAGCCGCGCCCGACGTCTGGGGTCGGCGCTGGGTCAGGTGCAGGATGGCTCGCAGGTGACTCGCGCCGCCTTCGCCAGTGGCTACGGTTCCCTCTCCGGGTTCCAGGAGGCTTTTCAGCGCTACTTTGGCGCCAGCCCCACGGATCTCAACCGCACGACTGTCGTACGCGTGGATCGTATCACGACACCCCTCGGGCCTATGTTGGTCGCCGCCACAGATACCCGGCTGTGTCTGCTGGAGTTCGTCGACCGGCGCATGTTGGCGACCCAGGTGCAACGTCTGCGGCGACACCTGGATGCCGTCTTTGTCCCCGATCGCAATGACATCATCACCCGCACCGAAAGTGAAGTCGCCGAATACTTCGACGGCAGCCGGCGGGACTTCACCGTTCCCATCGTCACACCCGGGACCGAGTTTCAGCAGCAAGTATGGAGCGCGCTGAGACGTATTCCGTACGGACAGACCGTCAGCTACCGCGACCTCGCAGCTGCGGTGGGCCGCCCCGCCGCTGTGCGGGCCGTGGGTACGACGAATGGTCTCAACGCTCTGGCCATCATCGTACCCTGCCACCGCGTCATCGGTGCTGACGGCAAACTCGTCGGCTACGGCGGCGGCGTCTGGCGCAAGAAGCGCCTGCTGGAACTGGAGATCGAGGCCGCCACATTTGCTCCATAACCGGGGTGGCTATCATGCCGTGGCAGACCGGCGCCATCGTTGCGATTGGTACCGTTTCCAAGAAACGGTCCGGAGTCGAGTTTGACGCTGCCGGCGGGAACAGAGCCGTAGCCGGATGATGTAGGGCAGCAAGAGTGTACGATTCCTGCTGTCGTGCAAATTGGTTAAGATCGAGAGCGACAGACCGCACTTGACTTTCAGTCGGGCACTGGGGCGATGGCGAATCCAGACAGCCTCGCCCCTGGCCAAGCCCCGACAGCGGGCCGAGTGGGAGCTGTGGAGAAATTCGTAGTGGACCAAAGCTCGCCCGTTGGCATCCAGATCTCTCTGAAAAATAAATCTGCGGAGGCCCCATGATTCTCATCGACGCCCATCTCGATCTGTCCATGAATGCCCTCAACTGGGACCGTGACCTCGAACTCGACGTACATGAACTGCGCCGTCGCGAAGCCGGCATGACACAGAAGGGACGCGCACGCGGCACGACGACCCTGCCCGAGATGCGCAAGGGCGAGGTCGCCCTGTCGCTGGCAACGGTAATCTGTCGCGTTGACTGGCCCGGGTCGCCTGCCTCGGGCGTCGCCAATCAGGCCATCGCCTACAGCACAGCCCAGGGACAACTGGCCTACTACCGGGTCATGGAAGCGCAGGGCAAAATGCGCCAGATCTGTGACCAGGCTGCACTGACAACCCACATGCAGGCCTGGGAGGCAGCACCCGAAACGACGCCACTGGGCTACATCCTGAGCATGGAGGGCGCCGACCCGATCGTCGACGCCGAGCAGGTCGGCTCGTGGTGGGAGGACGGTCTGCGTGTCGTCGGTCTGTCGCATTATGGCTTCTCCGCCTACGCCCATGGCACCGACACGGAAGGTGGCCTGACAGAACGTGGGGCGCCGCTGCTGGCGGCCATGGCGGATGCCGGCATGATCGTTGACCTGACCCACCTGGCAGATGACGCCTTCTTCGCAACACTGGATGCCTTCGACGGCCCCGTGCTGGCAAGCCACAACAATTGCCGGGCTCTGGTGCCGGGCTGTCGTCAGTTCACCGACGAGCAGATCAAAGCCATCATCAATCGGGGTGGAGTCATCGGTGCCGCCCTGGATGCATGGATGATCTACCCCGGTTGGATCAAGGGCCAGACGCAGCCCGAGGTCGTGTCCCTCGACAACCTCGTGGATCACATCGTGCATATCTGCGAGCTGGCGGGCAACACCCGGCACGTCGGTGTGGGCAGTGATCTGGACGGGGGCTACGGCAATGAGCAGACACCACACGACTGTGGCACCATCGCCGATCTACAGAAGCTGGCGCCCCTGCTCTCGGCCCGCGGCTTCAGCGACGACGACGTCTCGCGGTTCATGCACGGCAACTGGCTCCGCTTCTTCTCCCAGCACCTG
>JAQCJA010000123.1 GCA_027593305.1 bacterium | reverse complement strand
GCGCCGCCGCCCGCAGTCTGCAGCATGCCTCCAATCATCTGATCCTGCTGGCCAAGAACGACACGGGCTGGCGCAACCTGACCAAGCTTGTATCCAAGGGTTACACCGAAGGCTTCTACTACAACCCGAGGATCGACAAGGACCTGTTGCGCGAGTTCGGCGAGGGCCTCGTCTGTATGTCCGCCTGTGTCTCGGGTGAGGTCGCCCACCTGATCCAGAAGGATGGTCTGGCCGCCGCCGAAGAGGCCGCCCGGCAGTACATGGATATCTTCGGCGACGACTATTACCTGGAGATCCAGCGACACGGCATCGATATCGAAGCCAAGGTCAACGATGGCCTGCTGAAGTTGCACAAGAAGCTCGGCGTGCCTTTGGTGGCGACCAACGACTTCCACTTTCTGCACGCCGATGATCACGCCGCCCATGACGCGCTGATCTGCATCCAGACGGGCAAGATGATCGCCGATCCGCCAACAGCGCGAATGTGTTACCCCACCGGCCTGTACATGAAGTCACCTGCCGAGATGCAGCAGTTGTTCGCCGATCTGCCGGAAGCGATCGAAAACACCGTCGCCATTGCCGAGAAGTGCGACCTGAAGCTGGATTTCGGCCGGCAGCACATGCCGGACTTTCCCATCCCACCCAGCTTCACCAGCAGTGCCGTCTACCTCAAGCACCTTGCCCAGCAAGGCCTCGAAACACGCTACGACGAGGTCACGCCCGAGATTCAGCGTCGCCTCGACTACGAACTCGAACTGATCATCAAGGAGGACTACACCGGGTATTTCCTCATCGTGCGCGACATCGTGCAACATGCCCGTGAATCCGGTGTCAGCGTCGGACCCGGACGTGGCTCGGCAGCCGGGTGCCTGGTCTCCTATTGTCTGGCCATCACCAACACCGATCCGATCAAGCACAATCTGCTGTTTGAGCGCTTCCTCAATCCGGAGCGCATGTCGCCCCCGGATATCGACATCGATTTCGCCGACACGGGACGTGATATCGTCGTGCGCTACATGATCGACACCTACGGCGAGGAAAACGTCTCCCAGGTCATCACTTTTGGCACCATGGGTGCCAAGTCCGTGGTGCGCGATGTGGGTCGTGTTCTGGGCTTGTCCTTCGGCGACGTCGACCGCATCGCCAAGTACATCCCGAACGAGTTGAAGATCTCCCTGAGCGAGGCGATCGAGCGCGTCCCCGAACTGCAGCAGATGGCAGGAAAAAACGACGCCGAAGGCCAATTGCTGAAGCACGCACTCAAGCTGGAGGGCCTGTCACGGCATGCCTCCGTGCACGCCTGCGCCGTGATCATCGCGCCATCGAATCTGACCAACTACGTGCCCCTCTACCGGGCCCCGAAGGACGGCACCATCACCACCCAGTTTGATGGGGAGACGTGCGCCGATATGGGCCTGCTGAAGATGGACATCCTTGGGCTCAAGGAACTGTCGATGACGGATGAGGCAGTGCGCCTCATCCGCTTGCAGGAGCCGGACTTTGACCTCGATGCGGTACCCTGGGACGACAGGCCAACCTTCGAACTGTTCAGTCGTGGCGAGACGGTGGGCGTGTTTCAGTTTGAAAGTGCCGGTATGCGCGAATATCTCAGCCAGCTGAAGCCGGACAAGATCGAGGACATCATCGCCATGAACGCCCTGTACCGCCCCGGGCCCATGGCGCGGATCCCGACATTCATCGCCCGCAAGCACGGCCGGGAGGCGGTGGAGTTCGATCACCCCATTCTCGAACCGATTCTTGCTGAGACGTACGGGGTCATCACCTACCAGGAACAGGTGCAGCGCATCGCCCGCGACCTCTGTGGCTTCACGCTGGGGCAGGCCGACGGGATCCGCAAGGCGATGGGCAAGAAGCTTGCCGATGTCATGGAGAAGTGCAAGAAGGACTTTGTCGAGGGTGGTGTTGCCAGCGGCATAGAGCGCAGCATTGTGCAGAAAGTCTGGTCCGACATCGAGGTCTTCTCCGGATACGGCTTTAACAAGTCACACTCGGCGTGTTACTCGGAAGTGGCCTATAAGAATGCCTATCTCAAGGCCAACTATCCCCTGCAGTACATTGCGGCGAGCCTGACCAACGACCGCGACAATCTGGACCGGCTGGCCATCATGCTCGATGAGTGCCGGCGCATGGAGATACCCGTGCTGCCCCCGGACGTCAACGAGAGCGCCATCAACTTCGTGCCCACGGAGGCAGGCATCCGCTTCGGCCTGGCAGCGATCAAGAACGTCGGTGCTGGCGCCGCCCAGTCTATTGTTGATGGCCGGATCGCCGATGGTCGCTACGAAAATCTGTTCAAATTCTGTGCGCGCCTCGACCTGCGCGCCGTCAACCGGCGCGTCGTCGAAGCCCTCGTCGCCGCCGGTGCCGCCGACAGCCTTGGTGGTCACCGGGCGCAGTTGCAGGCGGCCCTCGACGTGGCCCTGCGCAGCGCCCAGATCGTGCAGGAAGAGCGGGGCCGCGGCCAGTTCAGCCTGTTCGGCGGCGACTCGTCAGCTCCTGAGCTCGAACTCAAGCTGAATCTCCCGGAAGTCGCCGAGTGGACAGAAACAGAGATGCTGGCGCACGAAAAAGAGTTGCTGGGATTCTACGTCTCCAGCCATCCTCTGAGCCGTTACGAGCGTGATCTGCGCAATTTCGCTTCCCCTCTGGTTGACCTCGCCGAGAAAGAGGATGGTGCCCCCATTCGTGTCGGTGGACTGATCAGTCGCATTTCGATCTCCAGCGACCGCAAGGGCAACCCCATCGCCTTCGTCACCATTGAGGACCTGTCGGGCAAGGCCGACATCGTGTTCTTCTCCGATGCCTATGCCAGCAACAAGCACCTGCTCGTGCAGGAGGAGGTCGTCATGGTCGAGGGGCGCCTGAACGAGCGCAATGGTGTCATGAGTATCCTCGCCGATGACGTACTGCCCATGGAACACACCCGCGAGCGGCTGACGCGCTCGGTGAATATCACCGTGCCCTCAGCGGCGGTGAACGAGAAGCTCCTCGAACAATTGCTGCAGGCCTGCCACGAGTTCGCCGGCCCGTGTGACCTCATCATCCGCGTGGAAAACGGCAACACCGATGGCACCGGTCACGACTCCGTGGTTCGTTCCCGCAGCATCCATGTCAATCCATGTGATGAGCTGCTGCGTCGGGTGGGAGCTCTTCCCGGCGTGAGTGAAACGCGCCTGACGACGCTGCCGGCCAATGCCCGCCTTCGTGCTTGACTCCTTATCTGGTTATGTTCGTCTCCATGACATCTAGACTCCGACCAATCGTGCTGCTGGCTGCGTTGCTGTTGGCAACCATCAGTTGTGGCTCGAGAACGGCCGAACTCCCCGCCGACGCCCCCGGGTTTCAGGGATCCATCGATGGTTTTGACCTGAATGCCTACAAGGGTCGGGTGGTGATTCTCAACTTCTGGGCGACCTGGTGTACGCCCTGTCGAGTCGAGATCCCGGACCTCATCAAGTTGCGCAAGAACTTCTCCGAGAAGGATCTGGCCATCATTGGCGTATCTGTCGATGCGCGCGGCGAAGCCGACAAGCTGGACGCCCTGCTGCAGCAGTTCGTCAGTCGGTACGGCATCAATTACCCGGTTTATCTGGATTCGCAGCAGAAGCTCGCCGCCGGTTATGACCCGGACTCGGAGTACATGCGCTTTGTGCCGACAACGGTGGTCATCGATCAGCGGGGGAAGATCTTCGACACGCACTTCGGCGTACCACGCAATGCCCAGGGCAAGGTGGATCCGTATGGAGTGCTCGGCGGACAGGTGCAGAACCTGCTCGACGGTGCCTGAGACAGTCGACCTCGACGACTCGCAGTCAAAGGAAAAGGGGCGCTCCCACTGGAAGCGCCCCTTTTTTTGCCAGTTGCAGGTACCGGCTCAACTGCGGTATTCGTCCAGCGCTCTTTTGCCGTGACGTTTGACGAGGACCTCCTTGAAGGTCACTGTCGTCGTACCCTTGCGCAATTGCTCGATGGCAACACTCCTGGCCATGACCATCATCGTACCCCGCCGGTAATCGGGAAACCGACAGAAACTGGCTGGCACTTCTTCGCCGGTAACACAGCAGACGTCCTCAACCTCGAGTTCGCGTTGCGAACCGGGATCGAAGCCGAAGTCAGTCGACTCTTCTTCGGTGTTCTTTTCTTTGGCCATCGCCACGGACTCCTTCGGGTGGGGATTGGATAGCCCGTACAAAATAGGGCCTCTCCGGCAACACGCAACGCCGACGGCTGCCTCAGAATGGCAGATCGGCGAAACGAGACAGAATGTCCGGACCGTATTCGGTGACCGCCACGGTGTGCTCAAACTGGGTCGACAGCAGTCCATCGGCGGTCACTGCCGTCCACTGGTCGTCGAGGATACGCACCTCGGGGACGCCAGCATTGATCATGGGTTCCACGGTGAACACGGTGCCCGGCTCCAGACGGCGTCCCGTGCCAGCCGTACCAAAGTGCAGCACCTGGGGTTCTTCATGGAAGGCGCGGCCGATGCCGTGGCCGCAGAAGTCGCGCACGACGGAGAAACCCTCCGCCTCGACGCGCTGCTGAATCCCGGCTCCCACATCCCCCATCCGGGCCCCCGGCTGACTGGCCTGCAGGCCGATCTCCATGGCCTGGCGGGTGGCCTGGATCAAACGTGCGGCGTCAGCGTCGATCGTGCCGATGGCAAAGGAGACATTCATGTCGCCGTGGTAGCCATCCTTGGCGACGGCAATATCCACCGACAGAATGTCGCCGGCGAGCAACTGCCGCGGTCCGGGGATGCCGTGGACGACGACCTCGTTGATCGACACGCAGATGCTGCGGGGAAACCCGCGGTAGCCCAGAGCCGAGGCCACGCCGCCCTGGCTGCGGATGTAGTTGTCGGCGATCTCATCCAGTGCCGCCGTCGTCACACCTGGCACAAGGGCGTCCTGCACAAGCACCATGGCATCAGCGGCAATGCGGCAACTGGCGCGAATCCGCTCGATTTCGTCTTTGGATTTGAGATGGATCATGGCTGAGTGTTTAGGAGTATGGCAACCGGGTTCATAGACTGTCAAGAGCATGGCAATTCCTCTCGTCTCCATCCTGATGCCCGTCTACAATGGCGCCGCGACCCTCGACGAGGCGCTCGACAGCGTCTTCGCCCAGACGATGTCGGACTATGAGATCGTTGTTGTGAATGATGGCTCGACGGACGCCACAGCCACGCTGCTGGCGGCACGTCAGGAACGGCGAGTGCGCATCCTGTCGTCGTCGCACGTCGGCCTGCTGCAGGCGTTGAATCTCGGCCTGGCGGCTTGTCGTGCCCCCTTGATTGCTCGTCTGGATGCGGACGATGTGTGTCGGCCACAACGGCTGGAGCGGCAAGTGTCGGTCATGGAACAACAGCCTGATGTCGGTGTCTGCGGCACCCAGGTGGAAGCCTTCCCCGCCGGCGACGTCGCCGAGGGCTTTGGCATCTATGTGCAGTGGCAGAACGCCCTGCTGACACACAGCGACATCTGCCGCGAGATCTTCATCGAGAGTCCCATCGCCCATCCCTCAGCGATGCTGCGCCGACATGAGATGGTGGCACTGGGTGGTTATCAGGATCGCGGTTGGGCAGAGGACTACGACCTCTGGCTGCGCTATCATGCCGCGGGCCGGCAATTCGCCAAAGTCGCCGAACCCCTGGTGCGCTGGCGGGAACACGGTGCCCGTGCAACGCGAACCGATCGCCGTTACTCGGTGGAGAACTTCCTGCGCGCCAAGGCACATTATCTGGCGTGCGGGCCGCTGAAATCGCGGGATGGCCTGCTGGTGTGGGGTGCCGGGCAGACGGGGCGGCGCCTGAGCAAACATCTGAGCCGCGCCGGACATCGACCGGATGTCTTCATCGACATCGCGCCAAAACGTATTGGCAACACCCTGCGCGGTGTGCCCATTGTCGGCACCGAGCGGCTCATGCCCTGCTGGCAGTCGCACCAGCGCCCCCTGTTGCTGGCAGCTGTCGCCTCGCGCGGGGCCCGCGCCCTGATCAGACAGCACCTTGCGCGGGTCGGTCTGGTGGAGGGCGACGATTTTCTCTGCGTCGCCTGATGGCGCCGGCGACGCTCTTGCCAAAGGGCTGCGGTCTTGGTATCTATGCGACGCCTGGATGGATTGGCGTCGGCTGAAGCATCCGGGCTGCCGATAACATCGGTATGGCACGTGGCCAGTGTGAGTCTGTTCCTGCGGTGCACCCTCCTTCAAGGGATGACGTCGTTATGGATACAACCACCGATATGGGTTCAACCACCTATCTGGATCTTGGCACCGAGGAGCGCGAGCCCCTGTTCTTCTATCTCCTCAACGCCTACCTGCAGTCTCGCATTGAAACCGATCACGAATCGGACGGCGACGAGGAAGTCAACGTCTACCTCGCCGGACTGCTGCACTCCCTCGTCGACGGCCGCTTCTACGCGGACAATGTCGATCACCTCGCATCATCCCCCCTCGACGTCTGCCAGAAGGCGGACGAGTGCGGCACCAACCGCGGCAAGACGGACGTCTACCGGACGAATGCCGATCACCGCTTGATGGCCTTCGGTCTGTTCGCCGGGTTCGGTGACCATGTGTCCTACTATCGACGCGCCATGACGCCGGATGAGGCCTACATCGAGGAGGCCCGGCAGTTCTACGGTTGGGCTGCTCTGTTCGGCAGCCGTCTGCCACCGCGCTACCGCGGCATGGCGGTGACCCTGGGAAAACTGGCCGAGGGTTTCGGCGCCTATCACGAGGTTCTGGGGCATATGGCGGCCAACCACATGGACCTGATGCGGCGCCTGTCGCCGGGGCAGATGTGGCACCTGGAACGGAATGCGCAGATCGAGGCGTTGCCGCAGATCGAGGCCATGGTGCTGGATCGGATGCTCGATGCCTACAACCGCTGGCGCATCGAGCCAAACGAGTCCACGCGCAAGCAACTGCTGGAGGCGAGTGCGTCCTATCGCCAGATGCGTCCCGACGTCGATGCCGGAAATCTGCCGAACTGATGGAGGGCCGCCCCGCCATCGACGGTGGGACCCTTTGGTCTACAGTCCCAGAATCTCGCGTGTGATCTTCGGCAGACGACGGAAATCGCTCAGCTCGTAACGGTTGCCTTCGGCATCCTCCACCAGAGCTCGATTGCGCGACAGCACGCGGATGCTGGAACGGATGCCGCGGATCTCGATATGCCGGGGGCCGCTGGTGGTCTCCACGTCGGCGTAGACGACACCGAACTCTTCGCCGATGTGCGTGACGCCGGTGATCTTCGGCAGGAAATAGGTCAGTGACAGCTGCTCATCGAGTGCGGCGGCACTGGCCGCATCCAGCCTCCCCGGGTCCTGCAGAATGCCGAGTTCGGTGCCTTCCGTGTCATAGAAGCCGATGTACTGGTTGGCCGCCTCCAGGGGGAAGGCGCGCCGCACGGTGACATCGTCGAAGTCCTGACTGCCGATACGGACAGCCAGAAGCGCGTGATCGGTGCGCCGGATCTGCATCTGTGTCCCGTCGAGGTCGCTCACAGGGCTCTCACTTTGGCCAGCTCCGACTGCATGTTGACCAGGTTGCGATAAACCCCGGCCTCGATTTCGAGCAGGTCCGCATGTGTGCCTTCCTCGACGATCCTGCCCTTGTCGAGGACGAACAGTCGGTCCGCATTCTTCAGCGTCGACAGTCGATGCGCGATGGCGAAGGTCGTACGGTTGGCGACGAGGTGCTCAAGGGCTTCCTGGATCTCGAATTCGGTCTGCGTATCCACCGAACTGGTCGCTTCGTCGAGGATGAGGATTCGTGGATTGCCGATCAGTGCCCGGGCAATGGAGATGCGCTGGCGCTCGCCGCCCGAAAGGCGGCCGCCGCGCTCGCCGACCTCAGAGTCATACCCGTCGGACAACTTCATGACAAAAGTGTGCGCATTGGCGGCGCGGGCCGCCGCAATGATCTCGGTGCGGGCCGCCCCGGGGCGGCCATAGGAGATGTTCTCCGCCACCGACCCCTGGAACAACAACGGCTCCTGCAGCACGACGCCGATCTGCGCCCGCAGCTTCTTCTGCTGCAGTGCCGTGATCGGCACCCCATCGATGAGGATCTCGCCGTCGGTGGCATCAAAGAAGCGCGAGATCAGATTCACCAGGGTCGACTTGCCGGCGCCGGAAGGCCCGACGAGGCCGATCATCTCTCCCGGCTCGACGACGAAGGAGCAGCGATCGAGAATGCGCGCAAAGCCATCGTAGGTGAAGGAGACGTTGCGGAACTCAACGCGCCCCTCGATGACACCGGGATCCTGCGCCTGCGGCTCATCCCTGACCTCGGGCTCGGTATCAAGGATCTCAAAGACCCTTTCCGCCGTGGTCGCCGCCGACTCAAGTTCGTCCGACAGTCGGCTCAGTTCCCGCACCGGATTCAGGAACATGACCATGTAGGCGATGAAGGCCTGCAACTGCCCCAGGGTCAGAGTGTTCTCCAGCACCCGGTTGCCGCCGAACCACCACAGGATCACCGACCCCATGGAGGTAATGAAGGCGATGGCCGGCAGGAAGTAGGAGCGCATTCTGACCGACACCATGCGTGACTCACGCAGTTCGGTATTGCGCTTGTCGAAGGTGGCGATCTCACGACTTTCCTGGGCGAAGGCCTTGACGACCTTGACGCCGGGAATGGTATCTGCCAGCTGCGAGTTCAACGCCGAGATACGGCGCCAGATCGTGTGGAATACCCAGTGGATGCGCCGGCGGTAGAACAGCGTAACCACCAGCATGATCGGTGTGGGAATCAGGGCCAGCAGAGCCAGTTGCCAGTTCATCCAGAACAACATCGCACCGATGCCGATGAGCGTCAGGATGGCAATGACCATATCCTGAAAGCCGGTGGTGATGAAGCCCCGCATGCGCTCGGTGTCACTCGTCACACGGGTCATGATGCGGCCCGTGGAGTGCCGGCTGTAGAACGACAGGGACAGCAACTGCAGGTAGCTGAAGATTTCGGTCTGCAGATCGTACGTGATCCGCTGGCCGAGCCAGCCGAGCGAGTACGACCGCACGCCGTTGATCAGCATGCGGCTGAAGTGAATGGACAGCAGTCCGATGACAACCCAGCCAAGCATGACAACGTGATCGGCCGGGGGCACCACGGGGCCCTCGACGACACCCCGTGCTGCCACAACCGGGACGATGACATCGTCGATGAGGTGTTTGTTCAGCTGTGGTGGCAACATGCCGATCGCCGTCATCGTCAGCGTCAGACAGAAGCCGAAGATCGCCACGCTCTTGTATGGCTTGACATAGGAAAGCAGCCGCCAGAAGGTCTCACGCTTCTTGATGCAGGCGGGACAGACCTTCGAACCCACGCGCAGCGCGCGGCCACAGGTGTCGCAGTGTTCGACGCGGCGATGAGGGATGGCACCCTCGTCCTCATCTTCACCGGCCCGCGCCAAAGGCGACAGCATCGCCGCCTCGACGACCTGTGGGATGGCGGAGAACTTGAAGAAGCTGCCTTGCGAGAAGCGCAGCAGCTCGTGCAGGCCATCGGGCAACTCGATAACGAGGGAGCCGTTGCCCACGTAGCTGCGCGTATGAATGCGCTGCACGTCTGCCAGCGGCCAGGCCTCGATACGCGGCGTACCATGGTTGGCGTGCAGCACGATGATGCGTTCGTCAGTAAGGACGAGCCAGTTCTCGCCGAATCTGCCATCGAGATCGAGATCGGCTGACAACAACGCGAGCAACAATTCCCCGGGATGCATGGCCCCCCGGAGATGTGGTTCGAGATCCTGACTGATCGGTTCGAGGAGGTCCAGCACGGTTATCTTCTCTCAGGGTGCAGGACAGCATCACCGCCGCGGCGGCGATGACTTACGAATCACGTAACCATAAGCTAACGCAAGTAGTTACGCGCGGCAACAGCACCGGACTGCGGTTGTGGTCAAGGTCCCGGTTGGTATAGATTGAGGCAGCGAAAATCTGCCGAAAGGATCGGGCTCCATCATGTCGACAACCTATTCACCGCAACAGTTGCGCCGGCGCCTGGACCGGCTGCCGCGTCTGCGACTGGCGGCATTGCCCACACCCCTGGACGAGTTGCCGCGCCTGTCGGCTGCCGTCGGTGGACCGCAGATCTGGATGAAGCGCGAGGACCTGACGGGGCTGGCCTTTGGTGGCAACAAGATCCGTGAGTTCGAGTATTCCATCGCCCAGGCAGTGGAGGCCGGGTGTGATGTGCTTGTGCATGGTGCCGCCTCGCAGTCCAATCAGTCGCGGCAGACGGCGGCCGTTGCCGCAAAGCTGGGGATGAAGGCCGTACAGGTAGGCCGCGCCGATGGCCACGCGCAGTTGCAGGGCAACCTGCTGCTGACACATCTGTTCGGCGCTGAGGTCCTGTTGCCGCCGGCAGCTGAGCAGGCGGCAACGCTGGAGAGCCTGCGGCAGGCGGGCCACAAACCGTTCAGCACCAGTTCCGATGGGGCTGCCTACCGCGGCATCGCGTATGTCGACGGATTTCTCGAGTTGTGGGCGCAGCTGCAGGAGCGCAACGTACGGCCGGACGTCGTCTACGTTGCCTCCGGCGCCCACACCCACACGGGCATGGTCGTGGCGCCGACGAGCTTGGGTGTGCCGCTGCGTTTTGTCGGCATCAGC
>JAQCJA010000122.1 GCA_027593305.1 bacterium | reverse complement strand
GGGTTGGTGTCTCGAGCCCTGCAAGAATGCGCAGCAGTGTCGTTTTGCCCCCGCCATTGATACCGACGAGTCCAATGCGGTCGCCGTGCTCGACGGCGAAGGAAAAATCGGCGAACACATGACGATGGGCGTATGACTTGCTGATGCCCGACCCGGTGAGCAGTGACATGCCGTGCTCTCAGTCCTGACTGCCGTATCCCGACTCGCGCAGCGCGTCCCGCAGAAAATCAAAGTCGGGCACACGCTCCTCGGTACGCTGCCAGCGGCCGACGGAATCCGGGCGCACGATGATACGCCCCAGCGGCATACCAAGAAATTCTTCGAGACGACCCAGTTCGCGCTCCTGGTGCTGCACGAAGTCCTCAAAACGCAACGTCAGCCAGTGTTGCGGCTTCGGCGTCGCCGCCACCAGATCGTACTGATACTTCCACGAGATGGCGCGCCGCTCGAGCACATCCTCCGTCTCCGGATAGCTCACGCCAAAGCGGGCCAGGTCATCGGTGGTGTGGCCCGCCAGAATGGAGTCGCGGGGATCGCGTACCAGATAGATGTAGTACGCATCGGGATACATCCGGGTAATCCATGGCAGCGACAGCGTCGTCTCTGGCAGCTTCCAGCCCTTGTGCTGCGACATGTCGTCGAGTACATCCCGCAGATACAGGCTCACGAGGCGCTCGTAGTCGGCATCGATAGGGACATCGGCCATGGAACGGAAGTCCCAGTCGAGGCCACCCTTCCATGGCACCTGGCGGGCAAAGATGCTCGCTGCCTCATACATGTCTTCTGGCGGGACCTTGTCCCCCGAGCGATTGAGGGTCTGCCCCATAAAGACACCACTGGCATACAGTGTGTGGGAAATGGCACGTGTTCCGGAATGACCACGGCCGACGATCGTTATAAGCGACAAGTGACGTATCTCCTTCGGCGGACTTCAATCTTCAAGGTGTCTTAACTTATGACACCATGTCGAATGATGGGATATCCACACTGCAGTCCGTGTTGCAGCGGCACGGCGCCACACGCGCGCTGCACCTGCATCTGGTCGATCGTCTGGCCGAGGCACCCGCCCTCCTGCGGCGGCACTACCCGGGGCAACGGTACACAGTGGTTGTCGATGCGCTGACGGCCGGACTTGCAGGGGACCAGATCGCCCTTGCTGTTGGCGCCGGGATGGTGACGGTTGCGCCGCGCCGGGACGGGTCGGTTGTCGCCGGTCGCGTCGAGGCCGAGCAGGTCACGCGACAGCTGCGCGAGCAGAACACGCAGGTGGCGATCGCCGTCGGCGCGGGCACGCTGAATGACCTGACGAAATTCGCCAGCCAGCAACTGGGCATCCCCGCCTGTGTCGTGGCCACGGCGACTTCCATGAATGGCTATACGTCCGCCTGCGCGGCGCTGCTCGATGGCGGCGTCAAGGTGTCCGTCCCGTGTGCCGCGCCCCGGCTTGTCATCGCTCCCGTCGATCTGCTCTGTCAGGCGCCGGCGCGCATGATCGCTGCCGGCTTCGGCGATCTGCGTTCACGCCCCGTGAGCGGCGCCGATTGGTACCTGGGCCACCGCCTTCTTGGCACGCCCTACGCCGCTGAAGCGCTGCATCTGGTCGATGCAGCGGCGCATCTGGCGAGCGCATCTGTAGCCCATCTCGTCGAGCGAACCCCGGCGGCGATCGCCCAACTGGCAGCGGCGCTGCTCCTCTCCGGCATGGCCATGGACATTGCCGGCACTTCAGCCCCTTCCAGCGGCGGCGAGCATCTGATCAGTCATTGCCTCGACATGTTCCACTATGCCCATGGTGGGCCACAGGACCTGCACGGTTGTCAGGTCGGCGTTGCCACCCTCGCCGCAGCCCACCTCTACGAGCGTCTGCTGGCCACAGATGTCCTGTCCCTGACATCGCAACTGACATCGCAACCGACACCGCCGCCCGAGGAATCGTGGGACGACCTGGCGCAGCGCCTGGCACCACACTTTGGCAGTCTCTGGGCCACCGTGCAGCCTGTCGCCCGGGAGGTACACGGCGATGCCGACCATCGCAGGGCCCGCCTGGAAGTTCTGCGCCGCGACTGGCCGACGACACGGCGCTCATTGCGCGACATCCTCGGCCATGATCCTGTCTCCACCCGGGATCTGCTTCTTGCCGGGGCGCCGGTGCGCTTCGTCGACCTTGGCCTCTCCCCCGGGGATACACGTGCCGCCCTGCTGCACGCACGTTTTGTGCGGGCCCGCTACACCATCCTCGATCTGGCGGCGGATCTGGGCATGCTCGAGACCTGGGTCGATGAGCTGCTGGCAACGGGTGGCCTGTGAGTTTCCGCGTTCTTGCCGTCGTCACGCTGCTGAGTTGCGCCGGGCTCTTCACGTTCCTGAGCGCGCGTTACGATGTTGTGCAGGACGATGCCTATATCTCGCTGGTGTATGCCCGAAACCTCGCCAACGGTGACGGCCTGGTGTTCAATCCCGGCGAACGTGTCGAGGGTTACACCAACTTTGCCTGGGTCCTGCTGCTGGCCGTGCCTCACGCACTTGGCCTCAACGCCGTGGTCGCGGCAAGGGGATTCGGCATGCTCGCCGCCGCCGGGCTGCTGCTGTACACCTGGCGCCTGGCGACCCGTCTGAGTTCCCGCCCGCGCGACCCGACACACCTGGCGGCCCCGTGTCTGCTGGCAGCCAACGGTGCCCTCGCTTTCTGGACCCTCAGCGGCATGGAGACGGCTGCCTTCGCTCTGCTCGTAGCCGCCGGTGCGGCGCGCTACCTGCAACGGGAACGCCTCGACACTGCTGTTGGGGTGCTCTTTGGTGTGGCGGCGCTGACCCGCCCCGAAGGCTGGATGTTCTTCGCCCTGACTTTGGGTCACCAGATGGTCCGCCTCCTGCGCGACGCCGATCACCGGCGTTTGTCCTTGCCCGGTTTGTGGGTCGCACCTGCGTGGTTCGCCGGCATCGTATTGCCACACGTGCTGTTGCGCTGGCTGTACTACGGCCAGCCGTTGCCAAACACGTTCTACGCCAAGACGGGCGTCTCCCTGACGCACCTGACCCATGGTCTGCGCTACACCGGCGATTTCTTCATTGACTATGGCCTCTGGGGGCTGGCGTTGCTGGCTCTGGCCGTGCCCTTGCTGCGCGCCCGCACGAGATCGAGGGCGGCCTATCTGACGCTGTTGCTGTTGGCCAATGTTGGCTATGTGACGCTCGTTGGCGGCGACACGTTGCCCGAGAATCGCCTGTATCTGCCCGTCGTGGCCTTGCTGGCAGCGGCTCTGGTGGAGTCGGCGCGGGTCACGTTGCTGCGCATCTGCGGCCGTCATCTGGCACCGGCTGCCTTTGTTCTGCTGCTGGCCGCTGTGCTGGTAGTTTCCGTCACCGGCCCCGATGCGGACCTGCTGCATGCACGCAGCGCCTCGCTGGCACACAATGCCAAGCTGCATGAGCTCGCCGATTTCGCCAACGGCGCAGGAGTCGGCATGGATTTGCTGGCGAGTACTGCCATTGGCATTCCCCGCTACCGCACACAAGCGACGGTCCTTGATCTCGTCGGCCTGACGGATTCGATGATCGCCCATCATCCGCAACAACTGCCGGGTATCCACGACGACCATATCCTGCGCAACTATGACGTCACCTACGTCATGGATCGAGGGCCGGACGCGATCCTGTTCATCACCGGCCTGCGCCCCGGGACACCCGCCGAACGGGCGCTGTTCCTGTCACAGCGTTTCCGCCGGGACTACCGGGTGACGTACCTGCAGGACCATCGCCCCCTGTACGTGCGTCGCGGCGGCCCCCCTCATCAGGAGTCGTTGTTTGCCGATGGACACTTCGTCGAGTGTTATGCCGAGGCCCTCGCCGTCATGCATCAGGATCGTGCGCGTGCCATGACACTGCTGCAGGAGAGCATCGACGTCGGACCGCCGGATTTTGCCATGCCCCATTGCTGGCTCGGACGCTTGTTCTACGAAACTGGTGACTTCGAACAGGCGACGTCGCACTTGCGCCGAAGCCTGGAGGTCGATGACACCATTGTTATGGCATGGGCCCATCTGGCCCTCATACGAACCATGGAAGGCAGCGGCGAGGAGGCTGTGACGATGGCCGGCACAGCCGTTGAACTGGCACCGAGATCTCACTTCTGCCGCTATGTTTTCGGGCGTGCCCTGTTGTCCGCACAGCGCCCGGCCGAGGCCCGCCGCGAACTGGCTCTGGCCGCCGAACTCGGCGGCGCGCAATCGACGGATGCCCTCTATCGCCTCGGCCTGGCCGCCGAACAGCAGGGCGACCTGCAGGCAGCGGGGGCCGCGTGGACCACCCTATTGGGGGTGCAGCAGGATCACGCGGCAGCCCGTCAGGGCCTGCGCAGAATCGCTCGCTGAACGGGTGTTTTCTAGCTACTTTGGCTGAACCTTTTCCCTGCACCGCGGTGCACACGGAGCTTTTGAGCGAATCCACCGACATTCGCCAGGACAGCAACCCGCCCGGGGCGTCGCCCGCTGACGGCGCGCTGCAGGAACTTGCCCTGTCCGAGGCTCGCTATCGCGCCCTCGTCGAGGGCAGTTCCGACTTCATCTACGTGCTGGATCCCGACGGCAGGTTCTCCTTCGCCAACTCCGAGGTCGGCCATCTACTGGGTTACTCGCCGGAGGAGATCATCGGCCGGCACTACAGCGAATTCCTCATCGGTGAGGATGCCGAACGAGTCGGTCGCGCCTTTCACGAGCGGCGCACCGGCGACCGTGCGACACGACGTCTGGAGGTACGACTGCGTTCCCGTGGTGGCGAGACGCGTGACGTCGAGTTGGACGTGCGTCACTTCTCCATCTCGGCCCTCGGACTCTACCGGGGTGGGGCCTACGTCGGCACCCATGGCGTGGCTCGAGACATCACGGAGCGCAAGTTCCATGAGCGCAAGCGCGGCATCATGCAGCAGGTGCGTGAAGCTGTGTGGAATATGGTGAGTGCCGAAGACATCCAGCAGGTACTTGAGGCGATTCGCACCGGACTGGACAGCATGGGCGTCAGTTATGACCACTGTGCGATCAACGTCGTCGACATCACTGAGCCACCCATGCTGCGCTCGTACAGTTCCTTCGGCTCCGCCGGTATCAGCAAACGGGGCGAGTGGATGATCACCGAATCAGAGGGCTACGCCTCTCGGGTGCACGCCATCTGGCGCCGGGGTCGTACCGCCCGACGGGTTGATCTGGAGGCCCTCGACCCGTCGAAGGAACTGGCGCAGTTGACCGAACTCTATGGCGCCGTGCGCTCGGTGATCGATGTCCCCTTCTCTTTCGGTACTCTCACCATCCTTTCCGGGGCGGCGGCGGCCTTTTCGGACCGCGATGCCGCCTTTTTCGAGGAGTTGGCCGAAGCCCTGTCGGAAGGCTTCCGGCGCATGGAGGATCTGCAGGAGCTGGCCCGTTCGGAGAAGCGCTACCGGACGCTGGTGGAGACCCCGAATTTCGTCGTCATGCTCCTCGACGGAGATGGCAACTACCTGTACGTGAGCCCGCAGATCGAGAACTGGCTCGGTTATACACCGGACGACTTCTACCGATCGCCCGGGTTCCGCCGCACCATTGTTCATCCCGAAAACGTTGCCGCCACCGAAAAATTCCACGGCGCCAGCGAGCCCGGGCATCAGGTGCTGGAGTTCCGCTGGCGGCACCGCAGCGGCCGTTATCTGTGGGCGGCAGGTTCGATTTTTCCTATCTACGAGAGCGCCGAGGATGAACAGATCCACAACGTCAGCATGGTGCAGGTGGTAGCGCAGGACATCACCGAACGCAAGGAAGCCGAAGAGCAGATCCGCTCCTCTCTCGAAGAGAAGGAGGTCCTGCTAAAGGAGATCCACCATCGGGTCAAGAACAACCTGCAGATCATCTCCAGCCTGCTGCATCTGCAATCGGCGCGACTCGACGACGATGCACTGGTCAATGCGTTTCAGGACAGTCAGCACCGGATCCGCTCCATGGCACTGATCCACGAAGAGCTATACAAGTCGACGGATCTGGCACGGATCGATTTTCGCGGCTATACGACACGCCTTGTTGACAACCTGATCGATTCCTTCGGCGCCGGGGGCCGCATCGCCACGACCCTCGATATGGATACATCGATGTTGACGATTGATCGCGCCATCCCCATGGGATTGATCGTGAATGAGCTGGTATCGAATGCTCTCAAATACGCCTTCCCCGACCAGCGCACAGGCACGATTTGCATCGACCTGCGAATGGGAATGGATGGGCAGTCGTTCTCGTTGACTGTCGCCGACGATGGTGTCGGCGTGCCGCCGGACGTCGACCTCGAGTCACCGGAGACCCTGGGCCTGCGGCTCGTTGCCAGTCTTGTGGGGCAGTTGAAGGCCCGTCTCGTTCTCGACCGCACCCGCGGCGCCGCGTTCCACGTATTACGCGCCAGTTGAACCTGTAGGGTCTCCTACAGCCGCACACCGTTACATGCGAGCACGTGCTGGTCCGGTTCCGGGTAGCGTTGACGCACGGCGTCGATGGCTGCAGACTGCCATCGGGCGACGTATCTGTCGGTGATGAGAACATCCTCCACGTCATGCGCCTTGATCCGCCAGTGGCCGCAGGCAGCGCCGTGGATGTCATTGTCGATCAGCAGATACTGCAGTACCTCGCGACCTTCGAATCGCTGCGACTGTTCATCCAGCCGTGGCCGCACGAGCGGATCCCGCAGATGCAGCACGCGCACGACCCCCGCCGGATTGTCGGCCGCGCCTGGATCATCCTCTGCCAGTCGCCACCCCTGCTCACCATCATCGTCCGGAGCGGCCACCTCGATTCGGTGATCCTCCTCCATGCCAGCGAGGACGCCGGCGACGCAACGTTTGCCAAGGCCGCTGCCGGCTGCCAGTTCTGCCGTCGTGGCAAGAACCTGCGCTGCCAGCAGCCGCGCAAGCACTTCGGCCTGTGCCACTTCGGCCGGCGGAGCTTGTGCCCAGAGTTCGGGGAACTCACGATCCACCAGATGCAGGGGCCGGTCCCAGGCGCTGTCGGTCTGATCCTCGCAGATGATGAAGGCCCTCTCGAGACGATGCACCGCAGCCATCAGCGGACGATGAGCCAGACCCGTTTCGTGCCGCAACTGCCGCGGCGACAGGGGACCCGCGCAGGTGAGCGCGCGCAGGGCCGCCTCCTGGCGCGCATCGAACTGTTCCAGGGGCTGCCTGTAGGCCGCCGCATACAGGGGCAGATCGTCGCTGTGCACATAACCCACAGTGCCGCCGTGAAAGCGACCCTTGACCAGCTGCCGCCGACTGCGCAGGTCATCGGCGACGACGCTGTCGACAATGCCAGCCGTCGTGCGGTGCATGAGTCTGGGGGCCGAGCCTGGATACGAATTGGCCTCGGGGCTCACGGGCTGCAACCGGCGGAACAGTTCGACGTAACCTGCCTCGGTGTCGACGGGGCACGTCAGGCCATGTCGGGCAAGGCGCGCCGTCAGCACTGCGGAACGTGCCAGGCGGACGAGGTTCACACCAGCGTCAGGCGCGCGAGTGTCAGGGTTTCATACGGTGATTCCGCACCCCGTTCGTAGAGACACAGGACCGTCGCGCCGTCGGCGGCGACCGCCAGATCGCTGTAGGCGGCGGGGCCCTCGTAGAGGCTGCGCACGAGGGTCCAGGTGCGACCACCGTCGTTGCTGCTGCGCAGCGTCAGATCGCGACGCGCCACGGCGCTGGCAGGATTGGCGAACAGCGCCCGATCGGATGGCTGCCCGTCGCCCGGTGCGCCAGGACGGACGGGAAGGCTGATCAGGCTGCCCTGACAGATGGGCTCGGGCAGATCATCCTCCCACACGCGTGCGGCAAAACTGTCACCCCCGTCGATACTGCGGGCACTGGCACGGCGCTTCTCACCACGATAGTTGCGGCAGTTGATATACAGCGATCCATCAGCCGTTTCGATGACGGCGCACTCATTGGTGCCTTCGTCCACGACACCACCGATACGCCAGCTGGCTCCACCATCGTCACTGAGGATGACGTGGGAGTGATACGGATCCTTTTGCCGGTCGAAGTGAACACCCACCATGTGATCGCAGGGAACCACGAGACGGCCACTGGCCAGTTGAATGCCGTGGGTGGGGCCGGTAGCGTACCAGGTCCACGAAGGGTCTTTCGTGGTCGCCGTGATCTCCTGCGGCTCGGCCCAGGTGAGCCCGTCATCCTGCGATTGCGTCAACCAGACCGTGCGCGGCGCCTTGCCTTCGGTGATCAGACCTTCAGGGCCACTGGCGAAGTTCTTGCAGAAGGGCAGCAGGACCCTCCCCGCTGCGCGGTCGACGACGGGACACGGATTGCCGCAGGTCATGTCCGGTGTCGTGACGATGACCTGTACGTCCCCCCAGGTGCAACCGCCATCCTCGCTGCGCCGCAGCAGCAGATCGATCTGCCCACTGTCAGAGGAGCTGTCGCGCCGTCCTTCACAGAAAGCCAGGATGGTGCCCAGTACGCTTCTTGCCAGCGCCGGTATGCGGTAGGTGTGATAGTCGCCGGTGCCGCCGGTGAAGAGTTCGGTCTGCTGCAGATCGACAACCTCCATGATCATGGCTCCGTCGCGGGCGGGTGTTCGGCAGGCAACATGACGAAGCGGGCGTAATTCGTCGTGTCGAACCATCTGGCGGCCCTCAGTACATCAGCGGGGGAGAAGTTCTCCGCCACGGTGTTGTCGAGGATGAGCAGAGGCTCAACCTGGTTCTTGTCGACCCACTCCAGCAGGCTCAGCCACCAGCCGTTCTCCTTCAGGTTTACCTCGCGCTCGCGGCGGCGGATCTCCCGAACCTTGCCCGTAGAGCTGGAATCGAGCCCTACGGTCTGCAGGCTGTCAATCTGCTCGAACACCGCCGCTGTAAGTTCCTCGACACGTTCGGGATCACAACCGAAACTGTAATTGCCGGTGGGAAATTTCGCCGGCCGTGCTCCCACGCCAACGCCATACGTGCCGCCAAGGTCCTCACGTAACACTTCGCGCAACTTGATCTGGAAGGCCTCAGCCATGAGGCCGATCTGCAGCCGATCCAGGCGATTGTCAAAGTCGAAGGGGCCGCTGAAGATGATCCTCGTACTCGCCTTCGGCTCCAGGCCGCGACGGACCGTACGGGTGACGACACCCGCGGGCGGATTCATGCCGATATCCCGCCAGGTCTCGCCGCGGTCCAGCGCCGGCAGGCTCGCCAGGTAGCGCTCCACCAGGGGTGCCATTTCCTCCAGGTCCATATTGCCGACGAGGAAGAAGGTGAAGTCTGCAGCATCGGCGAAGCGCTCGCGGAAAACTTCCATCGACTTCTGCAGGTCGAGTTCCTGCAGCATCGATTCCGACCAGGGCCGGGCGCGAGGGTGGTGCTGGGCCATCGTCACCTGGATCGTGTCTCCGTACGCCGTCTCCGGGCGGGAATTGCGATTCTCCACCATCGCCTCCAGACGCTTGCGGAAGGACGCATAGGCGACGCTGTCGGTACGGGTCGCGGTGAAGTAGCCATGGATCAACTGGAACATCGTTGCCACATCCTGGGGTGATGCCGATCCCGACAGGCCCTCGTGCAATTCGCCAACGTAGGGACTGACGCCGACGACTCAGCCACTGAGCCACTTCATCAGAGCCACCTGATCGAAGTTCCCCAGCCCCCCCTGGGTAACGACGGACGAGGACAGGGCGGCAGGAACGAAGTCTTCGTCCGCGACCAACGAGTGCCCCCCCGGACTGTAGGCGGAGACCAGGATCTGGTCGTTGTTGAAATCCGTTGGCTTGAGCACCACGCGCGCGCCGTTCGACAGCTCCCAGATCGTGACGCCCAGTGCCTCAATCACCTTGCGGCCCACGATGCGCCCGGGTGTGGGCTCATCCGGCAGCAGGGGCAGATCCTCGCCCTCATCGACATACGGTGCGACGCTGACACCTTCAACGGCTTCGAAGACGGCGAGCAGATCTGTTTCCGTGGGCACGCCAACACCCTCTTTCTCCGGGGCATTGACGGTGATGACGCGGTTGACGCCTCCCGCCCAGGATTGGGCCAGTTCATTGACTTCTGCCAGAGTGATCGTCGGCAACAACCGTTGGTGGAGTGCGTACTCGGCCTCGATGCCCGGGATCGGTTCATCTTCCAGCACGTGGCGGATGTATTCGGCGGCAAAGCCAGAGGACTGAAGTTTGTCCCGCTCACGGAAAAGCTGCTCCATGCCGCGCAGCATCTGTTTCTTCTGCCGCGCCAGCTCGGTAGGGGTGAATCCGTGCTGGGCAACGCGCGACGCCTCCGTGAGCAGAGCCTTGAGGCCCCGTTCAAAGCCGTTGTTCTCGACGGCCGCACCCAGAAGCTGAAATTCCTTCGTGCGCACCGACATGCCAATACCGGAGTAACCCCCCAGAAAGGGTGGCTCTACCTGGACCGTCAGTTCGTAGAGCCGCCGGTTGAGCATGCCTTGGTACAGGCTTTCTATGATGTTGTGGCGATAGGCGCCAACCGTGAGGCCATCGGACCGATCCTGCTTGTGATAGACGAGTACCATGTTCTGTGTGGCTTCCGGATCCGTGGCGATGGCGAACAGAGTCTCCTCGTGACCCGGCACGGGCGACTCGGGACGCGCAGTCGGTGTCGGCGCCGCAGGGACACGCCCGAGATAGGCCACGATGAGGCTCTCCATGTACGCCGGCTC
>JAQCJA010000121.1 GCA_027593305.1 bacterium | reverse complement strand
TAGATCTTTGTCAGATTGACCATGAAGTGGGCTCCGTCGACGACACCTCAGACGGCGACATCGCGACGACGACTGAGGAGATAGAGAAAGAAAGGACAGCCAACGAGTGCCGTGATGACACCTACGGGGACCTCTGCCGGGGCGATGAGGGTCCGCGCCAGCATATCGGCGGCAACCATCAGAATGGCGCCCCCCAGCATGGATGCGGGCAACAAGCGTCGATGGTCGGGGCCAACCAGCAGGCGCATCACGTGCGGTACAATGAGTCCGACGAAGCCGATGATTCCACTGACGGATACGGCTGCCGCCGTGAGCAGCGCTGTGATCACCAGCAGCAGTCGTTTGACACGATCCACATCGACACCAAGAAATTGCGCATTCTCTTCTCCCTGGAGCAGGACATTGAGATCACGGGCGAAGAACTGCAGCGTCACACCACCTGCCAGCGCCCAGGGCCAGACCATGTGTACATGTTCCCAGCGCCGCGAGGCAAAACTGCCCAGGATCCAGAACAGGATCCGATGCAGATCCGTCTTGCCTGTGATCATCACCAGTGACGTCGCCGCTGAGGCCAGAGATCCCACTGCCACTCCTGTCAGCAGCAGGAGTGTTGTTGGCACTCGCCCTCCACGCCGGGCCACCGTATAGACCAGCAGCGTCACTGCCAGAGCCCCCGCAAAGGAGAACACCGACGCCGAGTGGATGCCGAGAAACCAGAAATCAATGGAGAAAGCCAGTGCGATCGTGGCACCGAGGGCGGCGCCGGAAGAGACCCCTATGATGTACGGATCAGCCATGGGATTCTGAAAAAAGCCCTGCATGACGGCACCACACAGCCCCAGTGACGCACCCACGAGGATCGCCAGCAGCACGCGCGGCGGACGCAATTGCCGGACGATGACCGCCGCCGCCTCATCGGCACTGACGCCTCCGTCGCCATGCAGCAGCAGTTGCAGGACACGACCGGGAGAGACATGTACCGGCCCCGTCCCCAGCGACACGACAGTCAGCGCCAGCAGCAGGGCCCCGAGCAATGGCAGCGCCAGCGATCCGCCCGCCGGGCGTCCGCCCGAGACAGCATCACTCACGGTCGTCATTCGACCGTGCCGGATGCAGCTGGGCTGCCAGGAGTTCCACAGCATCGATGATGCGCGGACCGGAGCGTGTCAGTACGTCAGCATCGATATGCACGAGACGTCCGGAGGTCACACAGGGCAGTTGGCGCCAGCCGTCCAACTGGCGCATCTGCGCCAGTTCGGCCGCCACCGCAGCCGCCGGGCCCTCAGCACCGACATTCAGGCTCGTGAGCAGCACCTCGACACGCCAGTTGGCGACGGTTTCCAGACTGACCTGCGGCCAGCCAGAGCCTGCCTCACGTCCAAGATTTACCCCGCCGGCGGTGGCGATCACGTCATCTATGATGCTGCCTGCGCCCGCGGTGTAGATCGGATCACCAACAAAACCCCACATGACACGCGGTGCCGCTGACAATGAGTCGATCAGGACGCGATTTCTGACCTGATCAACGCGCGACTGCAGATCCATGGCCAGAGCGTTGCCCTGTTGCTGCCGACCGGTGAGGCGGCCGATGCGCCGCGCCGACTCGATGACGTCGGCAACGCTGTTGTTGGCCAGAGCAAAAACAGGTACGCCCATCTGCCGGACCGTCTCCAGTGATTCGGGGTCATTGCCACGCGAGGCGATGACGAGATCGGGCCGCACGGCAGCGATCATCTCGACACTCAGATCGGAGAATCCGGCGACCTCATCGAGGTCCTGCGCCGCCGGTGGGTAGTTGCAGAATCGGGTCACACCAACAACCCGGTCGCCAAGGCCGAGAGCAAAGAGCAACTCCGTATTGGATGGTGCCAGCGAGACGATGCGCACAGGCTCGCTGGCGAGGCGCACCTCGATACCGAGATCGTCGACGACGGCCTCGGGTGCGGCGCTGACAGGCAAGGACTGCAGCAGGATACTCAACAGACACAGAAGGATCCGCTTCATGGACTTGCCTCCGGGGTAACAGGTTTCGGCAGCAGGTTGCGGCGCGAGATGGGCGTGATTCTGGGGCGTCCGGAACCGTGGGTGATATGGACCCGCACACCGTAGATAGCTTCCACGTGTTCGGTGGTCAGCACGTCTTCGGGGACGCCCGCTGCGTGTACCCGTCCACCAGGCGCCATCAGCACAACGTGGTCGGTATACTCGGCGGCTGCATTCAGGTCATGAGTGACACAGATGATGGCCAGACCGTCACTGCGGTTGAGGTCGTACAACAGGTCGAGGACCTCCACTTGGTGATTGATGTCCAGGTGATTGGTGGGCTCATCAAGCAGCAGCAGGCGTGGTTGCTGCGCCAGAGCCCGTGCGATGATGACACGCTGCCGCTCGCCACCAGAGAGTTCCAGAATGCTGCGGGATGTCAGGTGGGCGGTGCCCGTTCGTTCCATGGCATCGGCAACGGCGTGCTGATCCACAGGGCTGAGACCGCCGAAGCGGCGCAGGTACGGGTGGCGTCCCATGGCGACGATCTCACCGGCGGTGAAAGCGAATGGGCTCACCGTATCCTGGGGCACAACCGCCAGGGTGCGGGCCAGTTGTCGCCGACCCAGGGTCGTCATGTCGACACCGTCGAGTCGGACGACACCCGCCCAGGGCAGCAGCACGCCGGCCAGCACCCGCAGCAGCGTGCTCTTGCCGGAGCCATTGGGGCCGATCAGGCCGAGAAACCCCCCTGCGGGCAGAGACAGATCAACACCGTCGAGGACGGCGGCCCCGTGGTAGTATCCGGCACGAATGCCGGTCACGTCGAGCAGCATGTCTTCCTTGGTCGGACGCACAAAAAAACCGGCTTCACATGTCCCGTCGCAGCGACTGCAGACAGGGCGTTGAACCGGTAGAAGACATATGGCACCACCACCGTTCTTCAGCACCCGGGCTGCCTTCCCGCGAAGGCATTGCACTGCACCCGACGGTTCCAGGCAGGTCTCCTGGCTTCCGGCATCCCGTCCGCGCGCAGGCGAAACGGGCACCGATCACAGTGGCGGGGCCGCGGCGGCTTGTAACCGCCTTCCCTATTCTCCCCGAAAACGCCAGCCTCCGGCGTGAGCCGGCTGCCCGCCGTCGGGGCACCAATGGAACCGTTTGATCAACCGGTAGTGTAGCCCGATGCCGTCGACGCCGTCAAGCGGCGCCCCCGCGGCCACGAAGGGCGCGCTGAATGAAAAACAGGACAGCTGCAGCAAGGGCAGCACCGGCGGCAATCTTGAACCACAGCGGGGTCCAGTCCGCGTAGCTTTCCTGTGTCGTCAGGCGCCCCTGGAAGATCCCGTAGCGATCGCTGGGGGCAGCCACGGCAGCGACGGCCATCTGTTGCCGAGCTTCCAGTTCACGTCCGTCCGACATGAGCAGGTTGATCAGGTTGTAATGTGCCTCGACGAGAGACGGATCCAGGCCAACAGCGCCACGGAACCACTTTTCCGCCTCTTTCAGGTCCCCCTCCTTGTAGTAACAACTACCGAGATCGGAGGAGATCCTCGCTTCGTCTTGCCGGGAGATGTCGCCACGACTGCGGGCGCTCTTGATGGCATTGCTGAAGTGCATTTTCGCGCGGCGGTAATCCTTGCGCGCAAAGTATGCCTTGCCTGCGTTCACATGCGCCTCGTAGAAGCCCGGATCCGCCTACAGAGCCTGCAGGTAGTGCTGCAGAGCCTTGTCGACATCGATTTTCTTGCCAGCCAGGCCGAGATGGTACTCCCGTCCCTGCTCAAACTGCTGCTCTACCTGGGTCAGCCCGTGCGTCGCTATCACCGATGCAAGACTCACCAAAGCAACCGCCACACCAAGGCAACCTCTCCAGGAGCGCTCAGCCACGGGTCATCTTCTTTCCGAAGACCGTCACAAACATGGCCATCATGAAGGCACCGACAAACGCGTGGGTTGAAGCCAGATGCCGAGTGAACAATGTCGCCGGCGTGATCTCACCATATCCGAGGGTCGTGAACGTGACGACTGCGTAATAGAAACAGTTCAGGTACGTCTCCACATTGAGCCACAGGCCCTGTGTCAGATCCAACCGAAGGGGGCCATCAGGACCCTTTACGCCAAGAAAGAACACGAAAGCCATGACCACGTTGATCAGGGCTGCCGACACAATGACCCTGGGTGGGCTCTCACCATAGGCGCTGAACAGGTCCACCAACTTGGACCACACGCGCCCCCCGGACCAGCCGGGCATCAGCATGCGGCGCATGGTCATCTCGCGGCGGAAGAAGCTTCCCGCCTGCTCGAAACGACCGGCGCCATCGTAGGCTCGACGCAGAGTGCGGTAGACCTCCTCCGCCTCCTCAAACAAGCCGCGCGCGTCGGCGTGACGCCCGTCACGATGGGCCGCCATGGCCTGCAACTCGTTGGTGCATGGCCCGCCCCACTCGATGCGCTCCAACCGCGTACCATCGAAACTGGCTCCCAACAGATTGACACGGAACATCCGCGCCTCGTTGAGATTCGCTCCCGAAAGATCCGCCTTGCAGAGATCTGCTCCGGAGAGATCCAGTTTGAAGAGACTGGCTCCCTGCAGGCTCGCTTTGAACAGTACTGCGCTGCGCATATCGCGACTGGGGCGATTGCTGAGTCGCAGACCTTCCAGGTGGGCGAAACGGAGTACGACGCCCTCCATGGACTGCCCGGTATCGTCCCATGCCTCGAGGCGTTTGCGCACATCATCCGTCTCTTTCGATACCTTGGGGTCGTGCCAGAAACACAGATCGCCCTCGCCTTCAAGGGGACCGGGGCAACGGCTGCCATCGAAGCGGACAAAGGAGCAGGTTGCAGAAATCGTGGGCGTATCGGTCACGGGCAGAGATCCTCAGGCGACGACAAAAACAACGAGACTGGAGATGAAAAGCAGAGCCGCCGCGATCCACCATGCAGCCATGGACGGCGGCGCCAGATCATCGACTCGGGCCGGCGGGCCGCAGGGCATGCGGCGATGGTCTGCCGCCGGCGCCGGGCGCAAGTGGACCCGGCGCTGATGCAGATAGGGTGCGAGTCGGTGGTAGATGCTGCGAATGCGCTGCGGCTCCGCCTCATCGTAATCGATCAGATGCGACAGCGGCACATGCTGAAGTCGACTCAGTCGCGGTTCGATGGGAAATTCCAGTTCGGCGGCGACACGGGTTTTTTCGTAGCCGAGCAGCCGTACGTAGAAGAGCGGACGGCACTGGTCGAAGTCCACCAGGCAACACCGGTAGCCACTGCGACCCAGGATCCGGAGACTATCTATCAGGCCGGGCAGAGCCGTTCGATCGTTGCCACAACGGGCTGTCAGCAAACGCTCCCGCAGGTCGTGAATGGCATGGGTCGTTACCGACGCTGGTGTGGCGATCATTCGGGGCCCGCCTTCCCCCCTCCGACACCCATTTCCTCGGCCACCTGACCATCGCCGCCGCCGACAATGAGTTTCCAGGGATTCTCAGAGATCTCGCGGACCGCTGCCGAGGCGGCATGGACATTGTCCACGGTCTCATCCATTTGCACTTGTTTGCCACTGACGATGCCATCCACACGTATCAGCAAAGCGTCGATCCGTTCGACCAGCTGCCGCATGGCCAGCACCGATCCCTGCACATCCTGGCTCGTGGCGGCAACCAGCGTATCGGCGCGCGCCATCGTTACCGCCAGGCGCGACATGATGCGATCGAGTTGTTCGACGCTGCGCATCATGCCAGGTTCAAGGTTCTCAACGGTATGCCGGCCAGCCAGCAGCAGACTGTCAGCACTGCGCGACACCGTAGCGAGATCGACGGCAACCTGACCGATGCTTGTTGTCAGATCCGTGAGGCGGTCGCCCAGTTCGGCATCCCGTATCGCGGTACCGGCACCACCCAGCTTCTCCGCGGCGTCACGAATCTTGCTCATCAGCGTCTTCATGGTTTCGTCGGACCGGCCCTGAATATGGCTACCGGCTGCCAGGGGCGGCCCATCCACTGTGGTCACATCGAGATGAACAAAAGCCTCCCCCACCAGACCACTGCCGCGGATTTCGGCAAAAACGCCCGCCGGCACCGGATAGACCTTGTCGATCCCGAGCGTCACCAGAAAATGGGCTTCCCCTGCAGCAGGCATGGGGCGAAAGACGATCGATTCCACCTGACCAACCGTGAAGCCCCGCAGTTTGACCTTCGTCGCCTCGCTGATCCCGCCAAGGGTGTCAAACTCTGCAACCAGTGGGTACCGATCCGGTCCCAGGCGCAGGCTGATCAGCAGCCAGACGAAACTGGCAAGAGCCACACTGACGAACAGGCCGACGCCGATCTGCACCGTCGGTGATTCATGGCCACGACGAGCCCCTTCAGCCATCTATGGCCTCTGTCATTACCGGGGCGCTTGGCCCCGGATTGAATTCCTTCCCGAGCAACTGCCGGACACGAGGGTCATGGCTGCCAAGGACGGCCATGCGGTCACCGATTACTTCCAGTCTGCCATCGTGCAGCAGGATGAAGCGATCGGCCCTGTCAAGATAGCGGCCAAGATCTGCGGTGGTGACGATACGTGTCGGTAGCGACGCCCAGTCTCCCTGTTCCTGCGGCAGGGCCGTGGCAAAGGCAGGTTGATAGGAAAAGGCGAAATCGGACAGCCGGCGTGCCGATCCCGGACTCAGTCCCAGACACGGTTCGTCAAAGAGCAACAGGAAGGGTTCGCAGATCACGGCCCGCGCCAGCGAGACGTAGAGGCGCTCCTCCCGATTGAGCGCGACGGGACGAATCCCGGGTGCTCCCAGTCGTGACAGTTGCAGGTCCTCAAGCACTGCATCGCAGCGAGCCTGGATTGCTGCCGGCCCAAGGGTATTCTGATAGTGATACGTCAGTGGCAGCGTCACATTCGCGCGAACATCCATGTTTTCGATCAACCCGCCATCACGCATGACACTGCCCACGCGGCGGCGCAGAGCCTGCAGTTCCTGACTGTTGAGATCGCCGATCCGCTGGCCGGCAACGATGATGTCTCCCTGCAGATTCACCTCATCGGCATCCATGCCTGGCAGTCCAAGAATGCATCGTGGCACGAAGGACTTGCCGCATCCGGGGAGCCCGGCAATAACGACGGCCTCCCCTGGCGCGACGGTCAGGCTGACACCGTCGAGATACCGGCGCCCATCCACTTCGAGCCTGACGTGACGCATCTCGACACAATTCATTCCATCAGATCCAGTAGAAGCCGGCGGAGATGGCGGCACTCGAGACAAAAACGAAGAACATGGCCTGAATAACGCCGGAGCGCGCCACCATGGGAATCTCAAAGGGGGCGCGCCGTGCCCGCAGGCCATGGTAGCAGGAGAACAGACTGACGACGAGGCCGAAGAGAATCCCCTTGCTGAGGCTGATGTAGAGATCCAGAGGCTGCAGCGAACCAGCGATCTGTTCCATATATACAGAAATCGGCATCGTCAGTCGCAGACTGGCAACAAGAAAGCCCCCGACGAGGGCGACGACATCGAAATACACGATCATGCAGAACATGGACACCATCGCCCCGAGAACCCGCGGCGCGATGAGGTAGTGGAACACGTCGACACCCATCCCCTCGAGGGCTTCCACCTGTCCGGTGATGCGATTCGTCGCCATCTCGGCAGCCATGGCCGTTCCCGACCGCGTGATGACAACCATCGCCGTAATGATGGGACCGAGTTCACGGACGATGGAGATCACGAGAATCCTGCCGATGAACTCACCGGCGCCAACGCCCTGCAACTGCGGCAGTGATTGTATGAGCACCGTGGAGCCACAGTGACAACAGACTGAGGAAGGGCAACGCTTCCAGACCGGTGAAATACACCTGCTGCATCGTTACCCGAGCGGACGCACGGAAACCATTGCGGCTGAAAAAGCGCGCCAGGGCAGCAACAGAACCGAGGGAGAAGCGCAGCAGCTGCGAGCCATCGAGAACTGAACCGACGACTCGTTGTCCCAGGGCCTGGAACGGCGTCAGCAGGGCTCCCATGCGATGCGATCCGATCCCTAAAACCGGAAGACGATACCTACCGACATCTCGCTGTAGGTGACCGTGTTCTCTTCTTCGATCAGCGCACCCACACCGGCATCTTCAGCAACTCTGTTGATGACGGCACCCTTCACAGAAAATACCTGGTACTGGCGGACGTCGAACCGTCCATCGATGCGTTCATTGAGCGCATAGCGCACGCCGGCACCATAGGAAAAGGCCGAGTTCGTTTCCGTCTTTGACAGCGCATTCAGCGTCGCCAGATCGTCACTGTCGGCGCCAGGAATCGACAGGTCACCTGGCAGAATGGTGATGGCCCCGTAGCCAACACCCACGAAGGGCTTGATGTCACCCATGGGAATGTTGAGCAGGATTCGACTTTCGTAGAAAATCGCCGTCGCCGCCTCGTTGGCGTCACCCACCTCGCGATCCGGGCGGGCCAGCATCAGGGATGCCTCACCGCCGAGAATGCCGCTCGACTTGCCCCAGCGCAGACCGAGACCGGGAGCTGAAGACAGATTCGCCTCGTCATCAAACCCAACGGCGGCAACGAAAGCCGACAGATCAGCGCGCGCAGGCGCCACGGTCAGGCAGGTTGCAGCGACAGCGGTAGCAAGTAAATACCGGTTCCAGTGTCTCATAGGGCGGAGTAACTCCTTGTATGCGTTGCAGTTGTGGTAATCTTTCCAAGGGTACACATGGCCCCCGATGTTTGGCAAGCCGGGCCGGGCTCAGATGTGGCTCAACGACGGAATATGCAACGGCACTGGCAGGATCGCCGCCAGGGCGGACAGCGCCCCTGCAGGGATCCCCCGGTGGCCCTCGAAGCGTTCGTGCAGAGGCAGACAGCCAAAAAGCAATTCGACCAGTTCCAGTTGGTCGATGCGCAAGTAGTACGGGCGGGACCGGTTGTGCTGCCCGGGCGCACGCAGGTCGATGGTTGCCTGTTGCATCTTGCCGTTGACACAGGTCACGTGGAACTCGAAACAGGCGCTGATCTTGCAGGCATGGGCCCGCTGCAACAGTTCCGGGCGCAGTTGCTGCACGACCCGGCAAGGATCAAGGACCTGCGTCATACCGGCCGGCCTGCGGGACCAGGTCGAACTCACCGGCGTCAGCAGTGCCTGCTCGTCCGGGTTGGGGCCGGCCACAACGGACAGCCGGCCCGCAGCGCAGTGCCGAAGAAGGCGGCGGAACAGTGTCAGCACGAGTTGTGCATCACCACCGAATTCGTGGATGGTTGTGTAGGGTCGATTCGTCCGCCCCGCTCCGCCCGCCACAGCATAGGCAAAGCGTCGTCCCTCCTGGCATACCCAGGCCTCCTTGCCATTACGCAACAACAGCGGCGCAGTATCTGCGAGCTTGCGCTCCACCCCGAAGGTACGCGCACCCGACAACCGACGAATGCGCCGGAACATGGCTGCATCAGGTTTCTTCAGGCGCACAGCATGATCTGTGACGGTCGACGTCCCGAGGGAACGTGACGTCAGCTCATAGACGTTACACACCCCGGCATTCTCCCAGCCAAAGCGAGCGTAGCGCTGTCGGTCCCCGCCCAGCACGGAGACAGCATGTCCGGCCGCGCGCATCTGGCGGATCGCCTCGGTGAGCAGGCAGGTCATGATGCCTTCGCCGCGGCGCTCCGGGTGCGTTCCGACGATACCGATGCCACCTGCACTCACCTGTGCCGCCCCGAGTCGCAACACTATGGGATGCACCGCAACACAGCCGATCAGTTCACCCTTGTCGCGCAGGAGCAGCAAGCGGCGCGCAAAGGCGGGCTCATCACGATAGACATGTGGATACTGCCGTTGCACGATGCCCCGACCCTTCTGCCCCGGGCGAAAAACCATGTCGGTGAAGCGCATGGCCTCGCCAAACTCGTCGGGCCGTGCCCGCCTTGGTCCTTCCCACTCATTCATCCTCGGTCTCCTTGATCAACCTGGCCTCGATGCCCCGACCAATCACGCCTGACTCCCCACCTGCTGCAACAGCGGCCGCCGGGCGTGTACGAACCACCACATGACGACGGCCTCGATCACGAAGCCGCTCAACAGTGCCGCAACCCCGAGACTGGCCCCGGACAGCCCCGCCAGAGGCGCGAACAGGAGGATCGCCAGGATCGCTCCGATACGAGCAGGTGCACTTGGCGCCAGCGCCGCAGTTCGCCGTTCCCGCAAAGCAATCCCTTGCAGGTATCCCCGTGGCGCGACGGCGAGCGGAAAGAAGGAGAACAGAAGCAGAGGCACGTGGCAGCGCTGTGCCAGTTCTGCTGGCAAGGCCAGCAGTTCCAGCAACACCATGTCGCGAACAGGTGGCAACCAGAACGCGAGCACCATGATCGCGAAGGACAGGACGCCGCAGGCGGCGGCGAATCGCCGGATGCGACGCAGTCCAGCTTTGCCGTATTCCTGAAAAACTGAGGGCAGAGAGCGCAGTTCGTTCATCCAGCCATAGGGTAGATGGGCCAGCGAGTACACGACGGCCAATGCCGCCAGCGCCTGCTCTCCATGGAAACCGCGCGAGATGAAAAGATTGATCAGCGGCCGACTCAGGCCCTGAAAGGCCATGGTCAACGCCAGGGGCCAGAAGAACCGGCCGATGTAGAGAAAATTCAGGTCCGCCTCGTCGCCACCGGCAATCGATGCATCCTGCAACCGGGGATGTACATAGCGTCTGACCCCCGCCCCTAGAAC
>JAQCJA010000120.1 GCA_027593305.1 bacterium | reverse complement strand
TCAGCGAGCCAGCGCAGTGCACCCTCCAACACCTGTTGTTCCACCCCTTCGAGGGGTCGCGCGTAACCGTAGTAACAGCCGGAGAATACGATGCGCCCCTTGCCGAAGGTGCCGGCTACGTAAACGGCATCACCGAAAGTGTTGCGCACGATGACGCGACCAAGTTCGCCTGGTTCGAAGATCATGTGATCAAAGAACTCGGTGCTGAACTGCGTCTCCGGTGGTGCCTTGCCCAGGACCGCATCCGCCGCACCCGTCACGAGATCGGTGTTCACCACGTGGCGCTCCGCCTCGACGTTGTGCGTCGGTGTGCCCCGTCGAGCGACCTCGGGTACGGGGCTGGCCATGAACCATGCCGTGTCGTGCCCCAGCAGCAGTCCACCCCCATGGGCGACGTACTGCCGCAGAGTCTGCACGAAAGCATGCTCGGCGCCGAACTCTTCGTTCATGTTCTGCAGGACCACCACATCAGCGCCCGCCAGATAACTGAGCGCATTGCCCGCCATCTCGTGGACTTCGAATCCGCCCATGTCCTGGATCGTCTGCGTCAGGTGTGGGCGACTGTCGAACAGCACCAGTTGCATCTGCTCCGTTGCGGCGACCAGTTGCTTGAGGCCGAAGGTATCCGGCGTCTCGCGCGGCGCCTGCCAGAAGGCCCAGTCCTGGTCGTGGATGGCGGCATTGGCACGGGTGAACCAGTCGAAATAGTCGCGGTGGGTGCCTGTATATGTCGGGCCTTCGTAGAACACCCAGTAGCCATCACTCGTGGCGGCGCTCATGACGGCGTTACGACCGCTGAACTCAGGGTCCGCACCCTTGACCACCGGGTCCAGACCGCCGGCGTACATGAAGGGTCCGCCCGGCTGCGCCAGGGCCCACGTACGCCGTTCGGACAGCTTGTCATGATTCAGGCTCAGCGACTGCTCGTGCCCAGCCTAGGTGCCCGGCCGACCGTAGATGCTGGCATCGGCCAGAATCAACGGCGCCTGCTGCGTCGCCCACTCCGGATAGGTGGCGACCGTCATGAAATACGTGCCGGGTGCAGGATAGATGCAGAACTGAAATTCCGGTGCAATGGCGTCCACGGCCTGCCGCAGTTGTCGGCAACGCTGCCGCCATTGTTCCACCTGAAAGGTATCGAAGGCCTCGTGCAGGCCTTCTGCCTCGAGCCAGGCCTTGCGGTCTGCCAGCGCCAGGTCGGGCAGGGCGATCGACCGGGCCTCGGCAAATGCACCGAGGATGAGGTCGTCGTAGGACAGGTCATACAGGTCCCCGCCGTTGGCACCGGGGGCATAATTCTCGTAGTCGAGGAACACGCCGATGAGGGTGTTGTCGGCGGCGGCCATCCGCGCATAGGCCACGACCCGTTCCGTCAGCCAGTCCCAGAGCTCGTCGCTGTTCGGACTCCACAGGGGTTGCTCGGAGCCCGATGCCCAGACGACCCGTTTGCCATCGGCTTCGGGGCCTTCGGGCGCCGTCAGCGTTCCGCGCATCCAGGGGATATGGAAGATCTGCTGCTCCCGGCACCACGTGCTGACCCGGCTGACTTCCGCCAGATTGTCGTTGCCGAGCCGGGGGGACCAAACATTGAAACCCGCGGCAGCCGCCTCGGCGACCATCCACGCCTCGGTGTGCCAGTCGGCGACCGGCTGCATCACCTTGTCCACCAGGATGCGCAGCTTGACCGACCGGCCGAGCTCAGACCGGGCGGGGCGCTGCGCCTCGCCGGGCTGAGCGAGGGCAAGCAGAAAAATGGCAGTCAGCGCAAGACGGATGATAGTGGGCATGGTCATTCTCCATTTACCGATAGAGCGCGACGCTGCCGCCGCCCTCCGGGCTCACGAGCAAACCATGACCGGGCCAGAACCTGGCTCTGCCGGTCACACCGAGCGTCCCCGCCGCAGTGGCTCCGGGCGGGGATGCCACAACGATAGTGCCGTCATCAAGAGCGACAAGGTTTCGATCGGCCGTCACCGGCGCAAGGGCCCGCACGGGGCGGTGCACATTCACACGTGCCAGCCGCTGGCCCTGCGGAGCAAACGTGTGCAGCCAGCCGCCCTCCGTGCCGGCGTAGATCCGGTCGTGTTCCACCACCATGCAGCTGACAGTGCTGCCGAGATCGGCGTCCCACAGAATCGTACCGCTGGCACCGTAGACGATGAGCTGCCGATGATTGGTATCCATCCCGACAATGACTTCCACCGCACCATCCGCGTCGATATCGGTTGCAGCCAGACCTGTCAGCCAGGACGGTATCGACCAGCAGGCGACGTCGGGACGTTGCAGGGCGCGCAGACAGGTTCCCTGCGCGTCGTACAGCAGACAACAGGCGTGGATCGCAGGGCGTTCCATGCCGACGAGGATCAGGTTCTGCCCATCGTCGCCGATGGCGGCGATCGCCACATGGGCTGCCGGTCCCCACTGGCACGGGGCGCGCCACAGCAGGCTGCCATGCAGATCGAAGGCATAGACATGTCGATCCGCGCAGCCCACGATGATACGCAACCGGCCACCCAGCTCCCCCACTGCCACATCGAGGATGGCACAGTGCCCCCGGGTCCAGTTGTCCCAGCCCATAGGTTGCCACAGGATCTGCTGGCGCCACAACAGGGCGCCGGCTGAATCATAGCGACACAAGGTGCCATCGTCGCCACCGGTAAGCAGGCCCGCATCGGGCAGTGGCAACAGCGCCGTGATCCCTTCTGCTGCCAGGATCGGCGCCGCCAACCCGCCTGTGGCATCGAGTCGGTGTGTATCTCCAGTTGCCGTGCCGAGGAAACAGGTGTCACCAGCGGTCTTGATGACCTGGATCGAGGCGGCCCTGTCGGTGGGCGAAGCGAGTTCGCAGCGCCAGACAGGCGTCAGGGATTCTCCTGTGATCTGCCGCAACGGGCGCTTGCCTTTGGGCCGCTCACCGACGGCGACGAGTTGGATCACATCACCAGCTACGGCAGCCGCGTCGGACCGAGGATCAAACTGCAGCGTCACACGCTCGTAGCCGGGGACGGCGACCAACAGAGTCCGATCCTGCAACGCGAGTGTTGGTGTCGCCGCAGCCGTTGTCTGCGCCCAACGCCACATTGTGACCTGCAGAACACTTTCGCCGGCCTTCAATGCCTGCGACTGACGCAGATTCCATCGCGTGCTGACCTGCGCCCCGGCGGCGCAGACGGGCGCCAGCCAGGTGCTGCTGGCCCCGGCCTGAAGCAGCGTCAGTTGTACGGAATCCTGCGTGGATCGCACGCTGCCCCCATCGTCAGCGTCACTGACTTCGCCCAGAAGGTTCCACTGCCCCTGCACGGTGAACTCCCCCGCCCTGGCGGCAACGATCTCGTCACATACGAGCATCCAGCCTTGTGGGTGGATCACGATCTGGCGAAACCAGCTGGCTGTTGCGGGCAGATCCATCTGCGTCCGGATGAGCCCCACACCGTCGATGGTCTCCGCCTGCTGCAGGCGGGCGAAGCGCGACTCGCAGCCGGGACCCTCACCGTCGCAGGAGACGCTGATGCCATTCTGCTCCCGCACCGAACCGGTCGTCCAGCTGCCATATTGAGGTCCCCCGAACCAGGCTTTGCCGTGGGTGTCGAGACGCACGATGCAGTTGCCATCCTGATAGGAATGGGAGCCGCCGGAGATGCCGTCGAGCAACAGATAGGCATCCTGCTGGCCCCAGCCCGAGCGATAGGAGATCTTGTCGAACGTACCGGCCAGCGGGACATCCTGACGATAGACCCCGGCCGGTGCGTAGGCCTCGTACGAAGCGATCGAGTCGTAGAACAGTTCCGCCACCGGCGCCACGCGTACGCCCGTCAGTTCCCCGGGCCGTCCCGGTGGCACGCCGACAAGCCAGCTGCGAGCGAACTCGTCGGCGCCGAGCAGGCCCAGCGTCTGCTGCACGAGATCATGCCGCGGGCTCAGCGCCAGATACGCGCCGTTGCCGGTTACCGCCGCCGCCATCTGCAGATACAGCGCTGGGCCGTTCTCGAGATGGCTGTGCGCCATCAGGGCACGGTCGACGGCGTCGGTGAAGGGCGCCGAACGGAAGTAGTCGTGATTGTCGCAGAGCAGCGCATACTCCGCCGTTGTGTACATCGACGCCGTCCATTGATGCCCCCACGAGTCACACACCGGCTTCGATGACTCCATCTGCGGCGCAAAGAAACGTGCTGCCAGTTGCATCCAGTCCCGGGCTTCAGTCAGGCCGTGTTGCCGCCAGAAATACAGGCCCCCGTCGTAGACATCCACCGCCGTGCGTGTGCCGTGGTTCTGCCGCACCCGCCGGAACCCGGCGTCGTCGAGCAGGCGCGGATTGGCGGCCCCCTCCGTCGAGCGGTACAACTCCAGCAGACCCTGCAGCAGTTCCAGACGCAGGGCGTCGCTGATCGCCGGGTGCTGTTCGAGCATGGCAAAGGGGCGCAGCAGATTGCGCAGGAACCCGTGGATCTGCATCGCGTCTTCCATTTCGCGCTCACGGAAACGCACGCGCAGAAAACGCAGCAGTTCGGCGGTGAAGCGCAGAATGAGCTTGCTGTCGCCCGTCCGGACCGCCAGCACCCCGAGTTTGCCGATGGCCATCATGTAATCCCAGTCACCACTGCCGCCACCAGGCACATCAAGACTGGTATCCGGCGTCGGCAGCAGTTCATGGATCTGTTCGAGATACAGCTGTTGCCACTCTCCGGGTGCAACCCGGTGCAGCGGGGGCAGTGACGGCCCGTGCGCGTCGAGGATATTGCAGAGGGCCGCCGCGGCAGCCGTGGCGTCGGCGCTGGTGCTGACACTCACCAGCACGGCATCGGCCCCATCTGGCGTGGCATTGTCGAGACTGCGGATCGCCCAGCCGCCGTTGCCAGGCCAGGCAAGATCGGTGAGGTCACGGGCATGGTAGTACAGCTGGCGGAACAGGGCGTTGTCGGCACAGTTGCCAAGGGCGATCAGCGTGTCACCTGCCGTCGTCACAGGCACTTCATTGGCGACGACGGTACGGACGCTGACACAGCCGCTGCGCTGCAGACCCGCGGCCATCGTCGTCGCCGCCGTTGTATAGGTGTCGCCTGCGGGCACCAGCAGCACAACGCTGCGCAGCTCGATGCCTGTTTTCCTGGGACCGAAAGGGGGCATGCCGTTACGGCAACAGACCCTGATGTCCGCCGCGAATCGCTTCTGCCAGACGCATGGTGATGACGGCATCCTGCAGTCCGGACCAGGGCTGGCGGTCCTCGAGGATGCAGTCGGTGAAGTGCCGGACTTCGTCGAAGTGGGCACCACCCACCGCAGTCAGATCCAGCACTGGCGCCTGGGTGCAGGTCCTCGTTGTGCCACCTGCGGCGGCTTCGGCCCTGGACAGCTGCACCTGCGGCTCGGTGTTGAGGTCGAGATAGGCTGACAGATCCTCGGCGTGGGCCTCGGCCCGCTGCTCGCGCTGGCCAACACCATAGTGACTGCTGAAGCTGCCGATGGCCCCCGTGTCAAATCGAATCACGGCGTTGTGTCGGTGACTGCCGGCGCGGGGTCCGTCCTGGACGAGGGCGTGCACATGTGTCGGCGTCGCCGCCGTGTCGCCTGCCCCCGCGAGCCAGCGAAGCAGATCGACATGATGAATGGCGTCACAGATCACGGGATCGGGCGTGATCCCTGCCATGGCTGGTGTGCCCAGCGTTGTGACGGGCTTGTTGTAGGTCCCCGACACGTGCACCGCACCACCGGCGTCCTGCATCAGCCGGCGCACGGCCAGAATCTGCGGCATGTAGCGCCGATTGAAGGACACCATCGACTTGCCGGCGCTGCCAGCGGCTGCCTCGGCGATCCGCTTCGTGTCGGCGCTGGACATCCCCGGCGGCTTCTCCACCAGCACATGCAGATCACGAGCCATACAGTCGAGCACGATGTCGACGAGGAACCCGGGCATGGTAGTAACGTGTACGATGTCGAGATCATCGATCGTGTCGAGCATTCTTCGGTAGTCGGCGAAAGCCTGCAGCGGACCGTGCGCCCCGGCAGCCGACGCAAGGCGCGTCGCATCGATCTCGGCCACCGCCGTCAGCCGCACCCGCGGCTAGGCGGCGATCATGCGAAAGTGGTGCTGTGCGTGGCCGCCACAGCCGATGACGGCAACGTTGAGAATGTCTGTCATGAGGGCGTCGCTCCTCTTGCTGCGCCATCCCGTATCGGCAGCAGGATCGCCACTTCTGTTCCCGTGCCGGGTGCACTGTTGATGCGCAGATCGCCGCCGTGTTCCTGCACGATGCGGTACGCCATGGACAGACCGGAGCCCAGCTTGACCCGTGATGTATCGGAGCTGAAGTGCAGGTCGAAGACCCGATCGAGCTGTGCCGGCGGCATACCCTTACCCGTATCCCGGATGCGCACGACGATGCGCCCGGCGTCGACGCTCGTATGGATGGCGATCTCCCCGTCCGCCTCGATCGCCTGAATGGCGTTGCGCAGCACGCTGATGAAGACCTGGTTGAGCTGGGCTGCCGAGCAGAAGGTTCGGGGAATCTCGCCGTACTGACGGTGTACCGTGATCCGCGAACCCAGCATCTGCCCGAGAAGATGCACCGTGCTGTCAAGTCCTTCGTGCAGGTCCGCCACCTGAAAGGCAGCCTCATCGAGGCGACCGAAATTCCGCAGGCTCTCCACCAGGCGCGCGACCCGGTCCTCGGCGTCACCAATGACGCGCAGGTTGTCCTGCAGGATGCGTATCGTCTTCTCGTCCTCAGCGCCCGGCGCACCGGCGACAGCCATGCTCTGCTGCAGGCGGCGCACGCAGCGCATCGCCACGTCGGTGGCGCCACGCACCGCACCCATGGGATTGTTGATCTCATGGGCGAAACCGGCAACCATCGTGCCGAGAGAGGCCATCTTCTCCTGCAGGATCAGCTGCATCTGCACTTCCTGCAGCCGCCGGTGCGATTCTTCCAGCTCGCCGTAGGCCCGTTCCAGTTCTTCGCCCTTCTTCAGCTCGATGTTCTTGCGTTCGTTCTCCGCCTGCAGGGCGCGCGTCTGCAGTTGTGCCACTTCCAGATCACGCTCGTACTGGGCGCTCTCGGATGCCACCTGCTGCCGGGCGCGCTCGCGCTCCTGCGCCAGCTGCTGGTTCTCCTTGATCGCCGCGATCATGTGGTTGAAACTGGCCATCAGCTGACCGATCTCATCGCGCGAGGACACCTGGATCTGGTACTCGAGATCTCCCCTGGCCACCTCATGGGTGCCCGCCACCAGGCGCAGCAGGGGCGCCGTGATACGTCTCGAGAATACGTAACCGACGGCAGCGGCCAGGGCGGCCAGGATCAGGTAGAAGACCACGAACACGCCGATGAACAGCCCGCGCAGATCATCCTTGTAGTAATCGATGGTCTTGAAGAATTGATTGACGACCATCACGTGACGCGCAGTCTGCGGGAATCCTTCCGGCGTACGGCGCGAGATCAACAGCGCCCCCGCTGTCGACTTACCTGCGTACACCGGCAGGAACATGGTCACGTACCCCGGGTCATTGTTCGAGTCCAGCAGGACCGCCCTGCCATCGGCGAGCAATGCCTCGATCTGACCGACGTAGTCCTCTATGGGCGCGCCTTCCGGAGGGGCCCAGACGAGGTTGAAAGCCTCCTCTGCCAGTTGTTCGCCGAAGCTTATTTCCTCCGGATCTTCGGAGAATTCCGCCTCGTACCGTGAGCCGGCGTCCGCCTCTGCCTCCTCCGCAGTCTCCGTCGCAGCCTGCAGCGGATCGGGCAGTTCTTCGAATACGGACACGCGTGTGCCGGATGGGTCATATGCGTGCAGCACGTACTGCCCCAGTGGCGCCGCCGCCATGCGTGCCCGCTCCTGCGTTTCCGCGCCGACGTCGCCCTGCACCAGAGACAGCACAGCCGGCGACAAGGCCACGGCTCTGCCGAGCTCGAGGCTCTCCTGTCGATGACGCGCGTAGAGCTGGCGTGACATGCTCGCCGCGCCTTCGATCGCCCGTTCCACGGTCTGGTTGAAACCCAGTTCGAAACTGCGATCCACGAGACTGCGGACCAGATAGTACGACGGCACCAGAGGGATGAGCGTAACCACCAGCAGGGCCAGCACCAGCTTGGAACGAATGCGCCGCATCAGGGCTGCAGCTGGCCGGCAGCATCGAGGCGGAAAGTGCGGCCTTCGTACCACTGCGACCGATCTCGTGTCGGCTTGCCCCGCCCCCACAACGCCGACAGCAATTCACTCACATCAAAGCCGAAACTCCCACCATCCTCCTCATCGGCAACGTTGCTCAGTGGTGCCGGCGCCCGCAACCAGTCGGCAATACGGTCGCCCTGTTCAGGTGAGATCGGCAACAGCTGCACGCGCGCCCTGGTCCGGTAGGTGATGTCGATATGCCACTGTGCCAGCGGCCCCAGAACGAGACCGGAAAAGACCGCGGCTGCCGCTTCGGCGGCCTGCACGCTTGCGGCGACCTGCATGTCTCGCCCGCGTTGGTGAATCGTGTAGCGCTCCCCCCAGAGGTCGTAGCGAATCGAATGGGCCTCGCGCACCGTGTGTACGATGTCGAATTCCTCCTGTCCCAGGCCGAGCATGGTCCGCACCCGTGTGCCCCGCAGCAATTGCAGTTCCAGTTGCAGTACGGCGGGCAACCCGCTTTGCAGGGTGCTCAGGCTCCGTGGCGAAAACAACTCCTCACACTCGACGTCGACAAGCAACGTGCCATCGCGGATCACCGGCGTCACGGTGGTGATGTGAATCCCGGCGCCTTCAGCAAAGGCCACCGAGGCCAGCACAGACGCCAACGAGATCGCCGTCAGCAGGTAACGGCCGCCGCTAGAAGGCATGACCGAGATTGACGTTCAGTTGAAAGACGTCCGCAGTGATTCCACGCACTGGCAACGACAGATCAAAGCGCAGCATGCCCAGAACCCGCATGCGACGGCGGTATCCGAGGCCGATGGAATGGTGCAGATCCATCGGTACCGGAACTTCGCCGGGCAACCAGATCCCACCTGCGTCGTAGTAGATGACACCCGTGTGACGCGGCCCGGCCAGATCCTCTGCGCCAAAGGGGAAGCGCAACTCCGACTGCATGGACAACAGTCGTGTCCCCCAGCCTGCGGGGGACAGTTCCGCCCAATCAAAACCACGTAAGGAGTAGGGCCCCCCCAGGTAGTAGCGCTCGTAAAAGGGCGCCCCCGCCGTCACCAACCCGCCATGGACCCGCACGGCGACGACATTGCGCCCCTTGAGCGGGGCATACCAACGGCCGTCTGCGGTGAGCTTGGTGAACCACAGGTCGCCGAAGCCTGCGCCGATCGCCTGCTCGAGCACAGCCCGCCCCCAGAACCCGTGCGTCGGGTGCCCGACGTGATCCCTCGTGTCGGCCTGCAACCCCAGCCCAAGTGCCGTGACCCGCTTCCGTTGCAGATCGCCATGCAGCAACGGGTCGAGCTCGACATTTGCTTCCGGTCTGTATGTCTGCGTCCGCAACTGACCATACAGACTGCGGAAGCGGCCCCGCTTGGCGGTGTAGCGCAGGCGTATGCCGCCCGTAGCCACAGTCTCGTGAACGGCAGCCCCGCGGATGTAGTGTGGTAACGACTGGTCCTGACTGAAGAGGTCGACGTCGAGTACGGCCGTATCAGCAAAAAGGTGCGGATGCTGGTAGTGCAGCGTTTCGCCGTCAACGTGACTGCCGACGTACGACTCCCAGTCGAGGCGGTGCCCATGCCCGGAAAAGTTGTCGAAGACAAAACCCACGGGTGCGACATACCAGCCATCCAACTCACCGTGTCCCCCTTTGAACCGATACTGCGGCCAGCGGTGCTCCTGCACATCGACCACAACAACGACCAGGCCCTTCTCGGAGCCGGGCCGGGCGTAGACGTCAACACTTCTGAAGAACCCGGTGTCGCTGAGTCGCTGACGGGCGGCGAGCAGGTCCTCGGCGTGCAGCGGCTCTCCTTCGGCCAGCAGCAGGTAGCGCTGAACAACGTCGGGGCGGGTGCGGGGCGGGCCCGTGAGTTCCACACGCTCCACCACCAGCTGGCGGGCCTCGCCGGCAGGCTGAGCACCCTCGTCCTGAGCACCGGCGCTTGCGCCCAGACAGACCGCGACCAGAACCGCGGCGATCCACCCCGAACGAGGTTTCAGAAGGCGCCGAACTTGCCGATGAAGCCCCACGACGCGCCCTTCAGGTCGTTGTCCTCGAGGCCGCCGAAATCTGCTCCCTGGATGTAGCGGTAACTGACGCCGACTCCGAGGCGGAAAAACTGGGTGACATTCAGCATGACGTTGGCCCCCGGTTCCAGCACAAAGAAGGCGTCACTGGCGACGTGCTTCTCCGTCGACAGGCCACCCGCCCCGACGAGTACTTCCACACTCGCGTGCACGAGCGCATCGGAGGCCAGTACGTATTCGATGATGCCACCACCGTAGCCCATGTCCAGCTTGCCGGAAACGGGGTCTCCTGTCTCATCGGGGGCCACGACTTTCCCGGGATTGGCCAGACCATACCCGCCGCCACCCAGGACAAAGCGGTGATTGATGATCCACCCGCCGCGCCCCCCGCTCAGGACACCGAAGTCGCCACCGATCTCGGTGAAACGAACTGCGGGGCCACCAAATCCGCCGTGCTCAATCTGACCGAGGTCCCCGATCAGGGTCCGCGCCTCAAGCTCCGTCTGGGTCGCGATCAGGCCCAACAGCAGTGCCGCGCATCGGATTGTCACCTGCCTGTGCATCTTCATCGAACTCTCCTCCGGAAACAGAAAACCGTCTGCCTGGGCTGGTAACAGACAAGTAGCATCTCCAGACCTGTCGACGCCAGCGAAACA
>JAQCJA010000119.1 GCA_027593305.1 bacterium | reverse complement strand
TCTCCACGTCCCCATGGACTTCCGCATTGAAGTAGTTAAGTGAAGTGTATTGCCCTTAGCGGCAAGTGTGGAGCCGCTTCTTGGACGCGGCTTCGGCATCGCCGTCCACAGGTATTACTACCTGGTCTTTGAGGTGCTGGCAGTTGTTGCCTGGTTGTCCGACACCATACCGGTACGCAACCCACATGATCAGTTAAAGCGCTGGGAGCTGCCCCTCGTCACCGTGTCCACAGGGGTGAGCGTGTGGATGATTGCCACACCAGCGACGAATTTCCTGCGACTGTTACCACGGTCGCAGCCAACGAACGCAGACTATGACAACAGCTTGCTGTTGCTGCAGTTGATTTTGCTGCTGCCTGTGATCGTCTGGTGCGCCCGCCGGACCCCGCTGGCCCGCGCCCGCCCTGCGGCAATCGGCCCCATCGGGGTCGGACTTTTCGCCTGCTGTTGCTTTGCCGCAGCGCCCGTGCAATTGCAGTCGGCAAATCGATCCATGCCGTTTATCGGCGCACATGAGTGGTTGGCCGCACATGCAGAAACCGGCGACGTCGCGCTGACACTGCCCCCAGAGTACGGTCTGTATGATTACATACCGCTCTACTCGCGGGCCAAACTGTACTACAACCCATACGCTTCAAGACTGGTTTCCGATCACTACGAACGAGAATACCGGAAGTCTGTCTACTTTGCTCTCTACTGCGGGGTGCTCGACCAACCTGTGCCCATATCGGCGCCCCTCGCCGAACGTCTTCGCGAATTCCGGCTTGATTATGTGCTAGCCTGGAAAGGCCCACTGAATGATCGCTGGCGCCAGCAGGTCGCGCCGCAGTTGCCACCCCTGCAAGGGCCTGTCGATGTCAGCGTGCGCCGGCAATTGGCGCCCCTTGCCGAAGTCGTCTTCGAAGATGACACGTGTGTCCTCTTGCGCCTGCCGAACCAATAGTCTTGTCGCCAGAAACTTCTGACGATGTTGCAGCATTCCTGCGACAGACTAACCCAAGGCAGACAGGTCTGGCCGGGTCACATGCCACTCCGTGGCGGCCTCGTATGCCCGCGCCAGTTGCAGGAGCCGGGCCTCCTCGTACGGGCGACCGATCAACATCAGGCCAATGGGCAGTCCATCCTCGGTAAAGCCGCAAGGCAGGGAAATCGCGCACAGACCCAGCAGGTTGGCCGCCGCCGTGTTGCGCAGACACATACCATTCACCCGCTGGTACTGCGCGCCGCTGTCGTCGCAGTCATCCACGGCCGGCGCCGCTAAAGGTGTCGTTGGCACGAGCAGCACATCGATATCGGCCATGGCGCGCGCGGCATCGCGTTGCAGCATATCGCGGAATCGTTTGGCCGACAGATACTCCACGGCGGAAACATCGAAGCCATCCACCATGCGCTGGCGCACGATCGGGTCGAAGTCCTCGCCGCGCTGCTGCAGAAGGGAGCCGTAACTGACGCAGGTCTCCACTGCTGTCAGATTCTTGAAGGTCCGCAGTTCGGTGAGGCGATTGAGTGGATCCAGTGTTACTTCGTCGACATGAGCACCCAGTTCGGCGAACACCCGTGCCGTCGCCCGTACGGCGGATTCCACCTCAGGCTCCACATCATCCCAGAAATACTCCCGTGGAATACACAGACGTGTGCCGCCAATCTCGGCTTCCACATCTTCGACGGGAACGAAAGGCGGCGCGCCCCAGGTGCCGCCGTCATATGGATCGGCACCGGCAATGATGTTGTACAGCAGCGCGGCGTCCGTGACGCACCGTGCCATGGGGCCAATGGAGTCAAGTGTCGGGTCCAGAGGCAGAACTCCGGCACAACTGACGCGGCCAAAGGTTGGCTTGAGTCCGACAAGACCGCAGAACGAGGACGGGATCCGTACGGAACCACCCGTATCACTGCCCAGAGCGATGGAGGCAAGACCGGACGCGACGGCGACGGCAGAACCGCTGCTCGACCCTCCGGGCAGTCTGTGCACCTCCACATCCCACGGATTCCATGGAGTCCCGTAGTGGTGGTTGATGCCGGCGCCGCCAAAGGCAAATTCGACCATGTGTGTTTTGCCGAGCAGAACGGCACCCGCCTCGAACATGCGGCGCGCAACCGTGGCGGTCCGTTGGGCCACATTGTCATGCAGGATCGTGGAGCCACCTGTCGTAATCAGTCCCTCGACATCGAACAGGTCCTTCAAAGCCACGGGAATACCATGCAAGGGTCCGCGGTGATCTCCCGCGGCCAGCGCCGTCTCGGCCGCCTGCGCCATGGCCATCGCCCGATCCGCGGTGACGCTGATGTAGGCACAGAGCGTCTCGTTGTGCGTGCTGATCCGATCGAGATATGTCCTGGTAAGCTCTACGGGTGAGAGTTCGCGGCGAGAGATGAGCCGAGCCTGCTCATGCAGCGGTGCGAAGGCGAGATCATCCGGTTTCATAAGGGAGCTCTCCTGTCTTCAAACTGGCCGATGTCGCGCAGCGCGCGTGCAGACCGTCTCGCCGCTTCCTCCGCGCCACCCAGTCCTGCAGACGCCTGATGCACGGTGATGTAGCCAGTATACCCCTGTCGATCCAACTCATCGAGAATGCGAGGCACATCAAGGCTGCCCTCCTCCCACAGGGGACACGGATCGAAGCGCACGGCACCCCGACACCACGTGCGCACGCTGTCGGCGCCGTTGACGCTGAGGCGTTGATTCTGCAGGTAGACGTTGAAGATCCAGGGATACAGAGCTGCCAATGTGTCGCCGACGTACGGCTGCCCACACAGTTCGAGGTCTGCCGGTGCATAGATGAGACCGAAGTTTGACCGACCGACGCTGTGCAGCACCTCCAGCGTCTCATCCACGGTCTCGAACAGCGATTGCGTGCGACTCTGGTGGGCGATGCGCATGCCCCGCTCCTGAGCGATGTCGGCCGCTGTGCGGGCCCACTCTATGTCATCTGCGGTTTTCATGCAGATGCGCACCAGGTCGCAATCGAGATCATCTGCCAGCTCAAGATACGTCTCGATGTTGCGCAGGGCCGCCGGTCCCTCTGCGGAGTTTTCCGGAATGGCAAAATCTCCGGTTACCATCGACACCGAGAGATTGTGCGCAGCCAGTGTGGCGGCCGCGGTGCGAACCTTGTCGCGACTGTCGTCCACACCTACCTGTGAGGCCCGCATGCACAGGGCGTAGTAGCCCTCGCGCCCGGCGATCTCTGCGAGGTCTTCCAGGGCGACCGTTGCCTCCCGCTTGTTGCTGAAACTCTCGGCGACACGCGTCGATAGAGAAAGTTTCATCGTCTCAGCTCAACCGCTTGAATCCGGCATAGCCGCTAGCGTCTTCTTCACCCTCGACGTTGCCCTCAGGGAAATATTCCGACCAACGCCGACTCACTCTTTTGACCGTATCCACATCGGCGATCAGTTCATCAGGGTATCCCGGTTTCATGCGGCAGTCAAAGACGATGGGGGCCGCGAGAATTTCATGGTGGCGATGCAGACGCGATCCGGCGGCATGGATGTCGGCAGCCGGTTCGAACCGTGTGAAGGTGCTCCACAGGAACGATACCGTCCGCTCCACCACCCGGCTGTCGTCGACGAGGAATACCAGGGGCCAGTCGGCGATGCGGGCGTCCGTCGCCAGCGTCCGTGCGTATGCGGGATCCCGGTGATATGCGGGGCCGGCCACGGCCAGCGCGCCGGCACAGTAGGCAGCGACCCCGACAGCGCCGCCGGGGAGTTCGCCGCGAAACTCATGCGGCAGGTTGCGTACCGGATCGCCGACGCCGAGAAGAATGCCTTTGCTGCCTTCATTCACCGCGGGACCTGAGTAATCGAGGCTGTCCATGGCAAGATTGGCCAGGATGAACAGGTCTGTCTCGAATTGACAGCGGGCCAGCACATATGGCAGTACCTGACGGAAATCGCGCTGATCGATGCGGGGATCATCAAGCACGATGAGGAACTTTGTCAAAGCCAACTGTCCACCATCTTCGCCCAGAATACGGAAGGCGAACTTCATCGCCTCGCGGTTGTAGCGCTCGCGCACGATGATGGAGGACAAACAGTGGTACCCTGTCTCACCGTAACTCCAGATCGACTGGATCGAAGGCATGACGAGTTTGCTCAAGGGTGCCATCAGGTCCTGGATGTAATTTCCCAGCCACAGGTCCTCCTGCGGCGGTTTGCCGACGACGGTGGCGGGAAAGACCGCATCCCGGCGATGGAAGACGCGCGCTACCTGCAGGTAGGGGTAATCATGTTGCAGCGAGTAGTAGCCGAAATGATCACCAAAGGGGCCTTCGGGGCGCCTGAGGTGCGGCGGCACAACCCCCTGGATGGCGAATTCCGCTTCGCCAACGATGGCATGGGGGTGACCTTCGACACTCGTGCGACACAGGCGCTCGCCCTGCAGCAACGAGGCGAGTACGAGTTCAGGCATGTCTTCGGGAAGCGGGCCGATGGCGGCCAGCATGAGCGCCGGCGGCCCACCCACCATCAACGTCACGGGCAACGACTGGCCACGGCGTTCGGCGACATCATAGTGAAACCCGCCGCCCTTCTGAATCTGCCAGTGTACACCCAGGGTCCGACCGTCGTAGCGCTGAATACGATACATGCCAAGATTGTGGTGCCCCGTGTCCGGGTGCTCCGTGTAGACCAGCGGCAGGGTGATGAAATGGCCTCCGTCTTCCGGCCAGGTTCGCAGCAGCGGCAGCCGGGTCAGGTCTGGTTCCGCCTGGCGACAGGCAGTAACCGGCGCCCTGGCGACGCTTTTCATGCCGACGCGAAGAGCCTCGCGTGCCAATCCGCGATGGCCCCACAGCTTGCCAGCAGACAGGGCCGGCAGCTCCTGTGCCAGCGCCACAAGCTCGCGGATGAAGCGGCCCGGGCGCGGCCCGAAAGCCAGGTCCACCCGTTTCGGTGTGCCAAAGAGGTTGGTTACACAGGGGAAATCTGCGCCCTCGACATTGCGGAACAACAGGGCGGGACCTCCGGCGGCGATCACCCGTCGGTGGATCTCCGCAAGCTCAAGATCAGCGCTTACCGGGGTATCGATCTCGACGATCTCACCCTCATGGCGCAGCAGGTCGAGGTAGGCTCGAAGATTGATCACGGCAGATTGCGGAGGGAGGCACGGCAAGCAAGCGAGCGTAGCCCGGAACCTACACAAGCCGGTGGTGGCGGTAAAGCAGCGCCCGCTGCCGCCGCACGGCACCGGCTCGCTGCGGGCGTCTGTCCCCTGAAAAAAGATTGATGGATATCGCGCAAAGATCAGCTCCGCCGGGGCGCCAGTTCGTTGCCCGCCACCAGAATCAGCAGAGACACAACGATCACGCGGACTCCATGGTCAGATGGGCATGTGAACGGAATTGACACGCAGGAACTCCGGCGCCATCCTGCGGCGGCAAAGATAAGCCGCGAACTCCAGAGAGGTTCAGATGACGCATACACATTTTGAGGCCCTGGTCATCGGCGGCGGCATCGTCGGCCGTTGCGCTCTCTATCACCTGCAACGCCAGGGACTGTCGCACGTTGGCCTGGTGGAACGTTTCGGTCTGGACCATGTGCGCGGCAGTTCGCACTCACACTCGCGCATCACGCGATCCGCCTATGTCAATCCCGGCTATGTCCGGCTCATGCAGGTCGCCCACGGCCAGGAGTGGCCGCGACTGGAGGCGGATGCCGGGACAAGACTGATCCTGCCTTCGTCGGGATGTTTCTTCGGACCAACCGGTGGCACGTTCGACGATTACGCTCGCGCCGTCATCGAAACGGGTGTCAACTGTGACGTCCTCGACGTCGGTGATGCCAGGAAACGATTCCCCATGTTCGGCTTCCCTACGGCTGCAGGGGCCATACATGATCACACCGCAGGTGTCATTGCCGCGGCACAGAGTATGACGGCCCTGCAGCGTCTGACGGAGAAGCGAGGGGCCACGCTCATTGCACACACGCGGGTGCTGGAAATCGATGTCACGACCCAACCCGTGACGATATCAACCCGGTCAGATGCCGGGCCCGTTGAGCTGCGTGCCGATCGGGTCATCCTCTGTCCCGGGCCCTGGGCGGTCGAACTGCTTCCCTTTCTCAGCAAGCGACTGCACGTCGCTCGACAGACGGTGGGATATTTCACTCTCGTCGGGAGGGCCGAAGATTTCGCCGTGGGCCGCTTTCCCGTGTGGGGCAATCTGGGTGCACCTGAGGGCGAGGTGTTCTATGGACTGCCTGCTTTCGGACGCGAGGGGATCAAGATCGCACGACACGTCGTGTCCGGTGCAGCAGACGACCCCGATCTGTCGCCGGAGGAGGTGTTCGCGACAGAGATCGAGCCCCTGCGCGAGTTCATCGCCCGGGAGTTTGTGCCATCCGTGGACCGCTTCGTCGGCGCTGAACACTGCCACTACACGAACACAGCGACGGAGGACTACATCCTTGACCTGCATCCCGACAACGAGCATATCGCCATCGGTGCCGGCTTTTCGGGGCACGGCTTCAAACTCGCCCCCGTCAGCGGCCGAATTCTGGCGGAACTGGTGACGCAGGGCAGCAGTTCCATCGCCGAATTCGAGGCCATGCGTGACACATTCTCCATTGGTGGTCCACAGCCATCTCGGTAGATATCCCGGGCGATCGGGTCTCTTCCCCGGTGCCGCGAGCCGCGCCTTTCCTTGACAGGCCTCCCTCCGGCAGCGAATGTAGCCGTCTCCTACCACGATCAGAAGGGTCAACTCCATGGCAGACAACAACAAGGACACTTTTGGTGCGCGCACCACGGTGGCCGCTGGCGGCGCTCAGGGCACCGTCTACCGCATCCAGAAACTGGAAGAGGACGGCATCGCCGAAGTTTCCCGGTTGCCCTACTCCATCAAGATCCTGCTCGAGGCCGCTTTGCGGCAATGTGATGGTTTCGAGATCACGCGTCAGGACGTGGAGCGTATCGCCCGCTGGAGTCCTGACACGGCCGGCAAGGAGGAAATCCCCTTCAAGCCGGCACGCGTCGTCATGCAGGACTTCACCGGCGTACCCGCAGTCGTTGACCTGGCGGCCATGCGCGATGCCATTGTTGAGCTTGGCGGTGACCCCAAGGCAGTGAATCCGCTGATTCCTGTCGATCTGGTCATCGACCACTCCGTACAGGTGGATTACTACGGGTTGAAGAAAGCCCTGGAGTTGAACTCCGAGCGTGAGTTCGAGCGCAACCGGGAACGGTATGAGTTCCTGCGCTGGGGCCAGGAGGCCTTCGACAATTTCCGTGTCGTGCCGCCGGCAAACGGAATTGTGCATCAGGTGAACCTGGAGTATCTGGCCAACGTCGTGCAGGCCGTGGCCGCCGCCGAGGGTGACAACTGGTTGCCGGACAGCCTTGTCGGCACCGACAGCCACACAACCATGATCAACGGTCTCGGAATTGTTGGTTGGGGTGTCGGAGGCATCGAAGCCGAGGCCGTCATGCTGGGTCAGCCGATCTACATGCTGCTGCCCCACGTGGTGGGCTTTCGACTCGATGGTGAACTGCCCCCGGGCACAACGGCGACGGACCTGGTATTGACCGTCACGCAGATGCTGCGAACGCACGGCGTCGTGGGGAAATTCGTTGAGTTCTACGGTCCGGGACTGGGCAAACTGAGCCTGGCCGATCGGGCGACCATCGCCAATATGGCCCCCGAATACGGCGCCACCGTCGGCCTGTTCCCGGTCGACGAAGAAACCCTGGCCTTCCTGCGTCGAACCGGGCGCAAACCGGCCGTCGTCGAGCGTGTCAAAGCCTACATGGAAGCCCAGGGCATGCTCTATGATGCCGACAAGCCGGAGCCCGTATTCAGCGAGACTCTTGGTCTCAACATGTCGACCGTAGTACCCAGTCTGGCGGGTCCGACGCGGCCACAGGACCGCATCGCCCTGACCGACATGAAGCCCGCCTTCAAGAAGACGTTGACCGAAACTCTGAAGCGTAAGGACGAGGGCCGCACCGTCCCGGTGGATCTGGGCGACAAGGGACAGGTCGAGTTGCCCGAAGGGGCCATCGTGCTGGCGGCAATCACGTCGTGCACAAATACGAGCAATCCATCCGTCATGCTTGGTGCCGGAATGCTGGCGCGCAATGCGGTGGCTCGAGGTCTGACCGTGCCAGCCTACGTCAAGACCAGCCTGGCGCCGGGCTCCCGTGTCGTGACGCGGTACCTCGAAGCTGCCGGGCTTGATGGTGATCTCGAAGCTCTCGGATTCCACACTGTCGGGTACGGCTGCACGACCTGCATCGGCAACTCCGGGCCGCTGCACGAGAACATCGAAAAGGCGATCACCGACAACGATCTGGTCGTCTGTTCCGTATTGTCCGGCAACCGCAATTTTGAGGGGCGTGTACACCCGCAGACGCGCGCGAACTACCTCGCCTCTCCACCCCTTGTGGTAGCCTACGCGCTGGCGGGCCGGGCCGATATCGACTTCGAAGTGGAGCCGATCGGCACGGGGCCTGACGGCGATGTATTCCTGCGTGATATCTGGCCCACACAGGCAGAGATCCGCGACGAGATCGATCGCTCCGTGCAGGCAAAGATGTTTGAAGAGGAGTACGGCAACGTGTTTTCCAGCAATGAGACCTGGAACCAGATCGCCGTTCCCGAAGGCGAACGCTATACGTGGAACGAGGCCAGTACCTACATCCGTCGGCCGACGTTCTTTGCAGGCCTGCAGCGCCAGGCAGGTGCCATCCAGCCCATTACCGGCGCTCGCGTGCTGGCACGTCTGGCCAACAGCGTCACGACGGACCACATATCACCGGCCGGATCGATCGCCGTCGGTGGCCCGGCGGCGGCGTATCTCGAGACACATGGCGTTGATCGCCACGACTGGAACAGTTACGGATCGCGGCGCGGCAATCACGAAGTCATGGTGCGCGGCACCTTTGCCAACATCCGCATTCGCAATGAACTGGTCCCCGGCGTCGAGGGTGGCTATACCCGACACCTGCCGTCCAACGAGCAGACGACGATCTACGAGGCGGGCGAGCGCTATCAGCGCGAGGGTGTACCGACGATCATCCTTGCTGGTGCCGAGTACGGGACGGGATCCAGTCGGGACTGGGCGGCAAAAGGACCCTTCCTGCAAGGTGTCAAAGCAGTCATCGCCGAGAGCTATGAGCGCATCCACCGGTCAAACCTGATCGGCATGGGGATTCTTCCTCTGCAATTCGCTTCCGGTGACACACGCGACAGCCTGGGGCTGACAGGCGAGGAAGTCTTCCATATCGCCATCGGTGACGACCTGCAGCCTGGACTGCTTGTCGAGGTGGTGGCGACAGGGGCCAACGGCGAACGGCGTTTCCAGACCAACTGTCGTATCGACACACCGGTCGAACTGGAATACTACCGCAATGGCGGCATCCTGCAGACCGTTCTCAGGCGCATGGCCTCGTAGCGGCTCTCCCGATCCCGACATGTTGTGCGGGACTCGCAGACCTGGGACTCGCAGCCTTGGGGCTCGAAGCCCTGGGACTCGACGCCCGAGTATCAGCGGTACATCTTTACGGCCCCGGCACGGAAACCCGTGTCGGGGCCTTCGCACGATATGCCGATCGGAGAGCACGACACCATGAGCAGCAACGACTTCACTATCACGGCCATTGAGCGCTGGCGGCTTGATGTTCCCTTCCACGAGCGTTGCGCCCACACGGTCGAGATTCGCGTACCAGGCTGGTCGGTGGTTGACCTGTACCGGGTGACCCTTGCCTCTGGCGCGATGGGTGTCGGTGAGACACTGGAGAACTACACGTGGGGCAAGATCGGCGACGACGGTGCGCAGCGGTATGTAAACCGCAACGCCTGGGAGTTGATCTGGGACGACAGTCTGGGTGCCGGCCTGCAGATGGCACTGTTTGACGCTGTCGGCAAGACGGCGCGCGTCCCGATCCATCGGCTCCTTGGGTCACAATTTCGCGAACAGTGTCCGGTGTCGTGGTGGGCGCAGGACATGGAGCCGAAACTCTGGGCCCGTGAAGCGGTGGCCGCAGAAGAACACGGATTCACGACGATGAAGGTCAAGGCGCGTCCGTGGTTTGATATCGAGGATCAACTGGAAGCGGTGAGCGAAGCGACGTCCGATCACTTCCTGCTTGATGCAGACTTCAATGGGCTGCTTCAGGGCGTTGACGTGGCGGCACCCCTGCTGAAGCGCCTGGAGGAGACCTTCCCGATCCTGGCAATCATCGAGTCGCCGATCCCGCAGGATGACGTCGCCGGCAACGCCGCGCTGCGCCGCAAGATCGCCAGTCCGATTGCCATGCACTTCGGCAGCCCACCGGTGATGACCGCCATTCGCGAGGGCGTCTGTGACGGTTTCGTGATCGGCGGCGGCGCTTCCCGTGTGCTTCGGGACGGCACCCTGGCGCATCATGCCAAGATGCCCTTCTGGCTGCAGTTGGTTGGCACGGGTCTGACCACCATGTGGTCGGTACATCTGGGAGCGGTGTTGTCCCAGGCTCGGTGGCCGGCCATTCCCGGCGTGAACATCTACTCGCATACATTGCTCAAGGAATTCCACATCAGCGGCGGACATGCCGCCGTTCCAGAGGGCCCGGGCCTCGGCGTCGACGTCGACTGGGACGTGGTGGATGGGTTCCGCGTCGATCCGGATTACAAGAAGCCACAGCCGCGGGAGATCCACACGATCTTCTGGCCGGATGGCCGACAGACCACCTATAAGGACGGCAGTTACCGAGAGGAATTTCTGGCGGGCAAGCTGCCCGTGTTCCTGCCGGGGATCCGTCTGGAGCGTCGCCTGGACGATGGTTCCGACGATTTCGACAACTCATGGACGGAGCTGTTCGGCTGAGCCGGAGAGGTACTCAGGGCGCCATTGGCGGAGTCAGCCA
>JAQCJA010000118.1 GCA_027593305.1 bacterium | reverse complement strand
CGCGCCAGTCGCGCCGGCGCCTACGCTACCCTCCTCGGGTTGCTGACAGCACTGGCGCTGGCATTACACGCGTGGGATCGACCCTGGCGCAGCGATACACTCTGGCTCGCCGGTGACCCGTTGGCAGCCTTCGCGGACGTGCTCATTCTCTGCGGCGCCGTCTTGTCGGCGTTGCTGGCTGTTGGCGCGCCAGTGTCGTCGCGACGAGCCGGCACTGCCATACTCATTCTGCTGGGTACTCTTGGCGCCATGCTCGGCGCTGGCGCCAGGGATCTGCTCACGCTTTTTGTCGGACTCGAACTGAGTGCGATCAGCCTGTTGGCCTATCAGGCGCTCGACTCAGGACCAGATGGCGGACACGGGTTGCGCGCGGCCCTGCGCTTCGCCGGCCCGGCGAGTGTTTCCACGGTCCTGACTGCCGTGGGCATCGCCTGCCTCTGGTCGTCGTCCGCAAGCCCGGACTTCGACGCGCTGAGCGTTGGCCCAACAGCGGCAACAGCTGCCAGGGCCGCCGTCGGCGGTGGCCTGCTGTTGGCAGGCCTGGCGCTTCGCGCCGGGGCCGTGCCCTTCCATCTGTGGCTGGCCGATGTTTCGGTTGGCAGCGCCCCTTCCGCCGCAATGCTGACGTTGAGTGTCGGTATTCTGCCAGCCCTGATCGTCCTGGGACGGCTGGTGGCGGGCCCTCTGGCGACGCTTGTGCCGGAACTCGACAGCCTGCTGATGTTCATGGCGGTGCTGTCTTCAACGGCTGGCGCCCTGTTGGTCCTGCCGCAGCGACGGCTGCGACGATTGCTGGGCTACGCTGTGCTGGCCCACGTGGGCTTCATTCTCGCGGGCATCGCGACCCATGCTGGCGAGGACCCGTTTTCGGGGACCACATGGATGCAACTGGCGGCTCTGTTACCCGCCGTCGCCGGCTGCCTCGCCGTCTCCAGTCTGGCCGGTGACGACTCGGGGATCACCGCCAGCGGCCTGGCCCGCAGCCAACCGGGACAGGGCGTGCTTCTGTGCCTGTTCCTTGTGGCGCTTGCGGGCCTGCCTCCCAGTCTGGCTTTCGCCGGCCGCAGTGCCCTGTGGTCCGCTCTGAGTATCGATGCGGCGATGTCGTGGTTCATGATGGCCAATGGTCTGGTACTGGCGTACGGTCTGATCCGTTTTGCCGGACGAGTCGTTTTTGATGAACCACTGCCCGTTGCTACACCGCCGGCGACCTCAGCCACCGTCGCGGCAGCTGTACTGTCGGCGGCGGTGTTGCTCATCTTCGGGCTGTGGCCGCTGCCAATCGCTCAGGCAGCGGCAATGGCTGCTGGCGGCGGGTGAGGGACGCCATGGCGGACCCCCAACAGCGGCCCTCGAGTTCGACTCTGCGGCAAGTGGCGGCATTGGCGGGAGGAGGCATTCAATTCGCAGTCACAGTGGCGCTGTGCACGGCCGGTGGCTGGTGGCTCGACGGCTATCTCGAATCCTCTCCGTGGTTGTTGATCGCAGGCGGAATCGCCGGTTCTGTCGCAGCCTTCTATCAGCTCTATCGCACACTCGTCGATGTGGGTGGACCGCACAGTTCGGACAAGGGGAAGTAATGCTGCAGGATGCGTGGATCGCAGCGGCCGTCGGCGTCGCCGTCGCCGGTACAAGTGCGCTCATTGCGTGGGCTGGCCTGCGCTGGTCGATGCATCGGCCCGGGACGATGATGGTCGCTGTTCTCGGAGGAACCATGGTGCGCCTGGTTCTGGTCGGCGGTGCGTCCGTCCTTCTGCTTTTGTACAGCGACGTACATCAGGTGGGCTATGCAGCGGGGCTGATTGCCGCCTATCTGGTGTTTCTCGGAATAGAGATTGCGCTCGTTGCCAGGTCTGCTGGCCGGAAAGGTTGACAAGGGGCTGGGGCGGGCACATTTTTGAACCCGGTCAAGGAACCTTGGCTCTAGCGCTCCGGCATTACCCATTGCAGTACAGAGGGAAGTAGATGGCAGCAGACGCAGACGGTCAGGTCGACGTCGTCGGGCATATACTGGACCACAATTCTCTGGAAGTCCCGTTCATCAACGCCCACCACGTCTTTGACGGCCACATCGAACTCCCGCAATTCGAGTTGTTCGGTATTGATATGTCCATCACCCGTCACGTGGTGATGATGTGGGTTGCCAGCGCGCTGCTGATTGTGACGATGATGTCTGCTTTCCGCCGTCCCGGGCCCGTGCCTACGGGCCTGAGGAATTTTCTTGAGACAATCCTGTTTCTGCGCGATGAAGTGATCATCCCCATCATGGGGGAAAGCGGCAGGACGTATATGCCCTACCTCCTGACGACTTTCTTCTTCATCCTGTACTGCAACATGCTCGGGTTGATCCCTTACACGGCGACGGCGACGGGCAACATCAGCGTCACGGCGGCCCTGGCGCTGATCTCCTTTGCTGTGACTCAGGGCGCGGGTATCGCCAACAACGGTTTTTTCGGGCACTGGAAGAATCTGGTGCCAAGCGGTCTGCCAGCCCCACTACTGATCATCATGATCCCCATTGAGATCATCGGCATGCTGGCCAAGCCCTTCGCCCTGTGTATCCGTCTCTTCGCCAACATGATCGCCGGACACATTGCCATTCTCGTGTTCCTTGGCCTGATTATCATGTTGAAGAGCTATTTCGTGGCGCCCGCCTCTGTCGTGTTGGCGGCGGCGCTCTACCTCCTGGAGATCTTCATCGGCTTCGTACAAGCCTTCATCTTCACCGTGCTCACGGCCCTGTTCGTGAGCATGGCGGCGCATCCGGATCATTGACACCTCAATGATCCAAAGCGCATGCATTTTTCGATTTTTCGTTAACTACTAGAGAGGAATCACGGATATGGAACTGGCATACTTAGGTGCCTCTATCGGCGCCGGCCTCGGTGTGATCGGTGCGGGCCTCGGAATCGGCTCGCTCGCCTCCAGCGCCATGGAGGGCATTGCCCGTCAGCCTGAGGCTGTCGGTGACATCCGCACGAACATGATCATCGCCGCTGCCCTCATCGAGGGTGTTGCTCTGCTGGCCGAGATCATCTGCGTCCTCGTGGTGGTGACGAAGTAGCATGGATCTGCTCAGCCCCCATCCCGGCCTGATTCTGTGGACGATCATCACATTTGTCGTGGTGCTCGTGGTGCTGAAAGCGAAGGTGTGGGGCCCGTTGCTCGCCGCCCTCGACGAACGCGAACGCAGCATCCGCGACGCGCTCGAGAGCGCGGATCGAGCCCGCGCCGAGGCGCTGGTGCAACAGGCCGACCACGAGAAGAGGCTGGTTGAGGCTGAGTCACAGGCGCGTCAGATCGTCAGCGAAGCGCGTGCGGCGGCCGAGAAAGTTGGCCAGCAGGTTATGGCCGCCGCGAAAGAGGACGCCGAGCGCACTGCACAGCGCGCGCGGGAATCCATCCAGGCCGAGAAACGAGCGGCTCTGGTGGAATTGCGCCGTGAGGTCGCCGATATGGCCATTGGTGCCGCCGGAGCAATTCTCAACGCCGAGCTGGACGCCGAACGCAACCGCAAGTTGGCCGATGATTTTATCGCCGACCTGCCGGGCGCGCGGAACTAGATCGCAACGGAGCCGCACGGTTCAGTCATGGCATCAAACACAGCACCAGAGGTCGTGAGGCGCTACGCCGTTACGCTGTTGGATGCTGCGGCAGAGACCGATGTTGCCGACGCGGTCGCTGGCGACCTGGCGGGTCTGCGGACAACTCTCGCAGGATCGCAGGATCTGCAGGAGTTTCTCCGCAATCGGCTGGTCGATGGCGCTACCGTCGCTTCTGCCCTGGTGGCAATCTTCGATGGCAAGGTCAACCGTCTGACGCTCAATTTCCTGCAGATGGTGGCGCAGCGTCGCCGTGCGCACCTTCTCGACTTTATCATCGATACGGCGCTCAAAGTACTTGATGAGCGCGCCGGCATTGCCACTGCTGAAGTTCGCAGTGCTGTCGAGCTGTCGGCGGAGCAGATCAAGCGTCTCCAGGAGCGCTTGTCCGCACACACGGGAAGTCGTGTCCACGTAGAGGTCCACGTGGACGCCGGCCTGCGCGGTGGCATCATTGCCCGCATTGGAGATACTGTCTTCGACGGCAGCGTTGAGACACAACTGGCACGGCTGCACCGCCGGCTCGCCGGCGCAATACCCGCATCCTGAATTCAGCAATTGTGCGCCGGGAGTCGTGGCGCGACGCAGAGGCCTGACGGCCGACCGCTAAGAAAACCTGAGGAAGACGAGACCGACATGCCCGCCGACGCCATCGTTCAACCCGACGAGATCTCCCGGATTCTCAAGCAGCAACTGCTTGGGTTCGAAAAGGAGATCGACGTCTATGAGAGTGGCACCGTCCTCTATGTAGGTGACGGTATCGCCCGTGTTCACGGCCTGGGGAATGTGCGGGCTACCGAATTGGTTGAGTTCCCTCATGGTGTCATGGGAATGGCTCTCAATCTCGAGTCCGACAACGTCGGCTGCGTGCTCTTCGGCGATGTTACCCTCATCCACGAGGGGGATACCGTGAAGCGCACCGGGCGTATCGTTGAGGTCCCGGTTGGCGAGGCACTTCTTGGCCGGGTCGTGAATCCTCTCGGTATGCCCATCGACGGCAAAGGCGAGATCTCGACCACACAGACACTTCCTGTGGAGCGCAAGGCGCCCGGTGTCATCGACCGTCAATCCGTGCACGAGCCCGTGCAGACGGGGATCAAGATCATTGACGCCACCGTGCCCATCGGCCGCGGACAGCGCGAGTTGATCATCGGTGATCGGCAGACGGGCAAGACCGCCATCGCCGTCGACACGATTATCAATCAGAAAGGCGGCGACATGATGTGTATCTATGTCGCCATTGGTCAGAAGGCCTCGACGGTGGCCAAGGTAGTGGCCGAACTCGAGGCCCACGGCGCCATGGAATATACCATCGTGGTTTCAGCGACCGCCTCTGACCCGGCGCCGTTGCAGTTCATCGCACCCTACGCCGGCTGCTCCATGGGCGAGTACTTCCGCGACAGCGGCAAGCACGCCCTCATCATTTATGACGATCTGACGAAGCAGGCCTGGGCTTACCGTGAGATGTCCCTCGTCCTGCGGCGGCCCCCGGGACGTGAAGCTTATCCGGGGGACGTCTTCTATCTGCACTCCCGCCTGCTCGAGCGCGCCGCCAAGATGAGTGACGCCCATGGTGCCGGTTCGCTGACGGCTCTGCCGATCATCGAAATTCTCGAAGGTGACGTCTCGACCTTCGTGCCGACAAACGTCATCTCCATCACGGACGGACAGATCCTGCTCAAGCCGGAACTGTTCTACTCCGGCAACCGGCCTGCCATGGACGTGGGTGCCTCGGTCTCCCGCGTTGGTTCCGCAGCACAGACAAAAGCCATGAAGGGTGTCGCCAGGTCGATCAAGGGAGACATCTCGCGTTATAACGAAGTCAAGGCTTTTGCTCAGTTCGGTACTTCTGATCTCGACCAGACGACGCGTGATCTGCTCAATCGGGGCGAGAAACTGATGGAGGTGCTGAAGCAGGGCCAGTATTCACCGCTGACTCTGGAAGAAGAAACCGTTGCCCTGGCGACGATCAACTATGTCCTCGATCTGCGTACGGCGGATATTCGCCGTTTCGAGGCGGAATTGCTCGATTACATGCGCGATCGTCAGGGTGAGTTGATGGCTACGATTCGTGACACGCGTGATCTGAACGATGCGTCCAAGGCCCAGTTGAAGACGTCGATCGAGACCTTCAAGAGCACCTTCCGGCCGTCAGTGGACTAGGGACGAGCATCTGTGGCAACCCTCAAACAACTGCGCACGCGTGTCGCGTCGATCACGAACATCCAACGTGTCACGAATGCCATGTACATGGTCGCAGCCGCCAAGATGCGTCGCGCCCAGGAGGCGATCGAGTCGGCTCGCCCCTACGCCGAACAGTTGGATCTGATGCTCAGGCGACTGCAGGGCAGTATTGATTCCGATTCACATCCGTTGTTCCAGCAGCGCCCGGTCAAACGGCTCGCCGTGGTCGTGGTAACTGCTGATCGCGGTCTCTGCGGAGGCTTCAATGGCAATATCGGCCGCCGCGCCCGCCTCGAGCTCGAGGACCACAAGAACGTCGACATCGAGCTGACCACCGTTGGCCGGAAGGGGCGGGATTTTCTGCGCAATCGCGGCTTTGATGCGGCCCATCACCACGCGGATGTCTACCACAACCTGAGCTTCGCGCATGCTGCAACCATCGCCCAACAGGTGACGGTTGATTTCGTCGAGGGCCGGGTTGATCGCGTACTGCTGGTCTTCTCCGAGTTCCGTTCGGTGGCCAACCAGATCCCCGTCGTGCAGCAACTGCTACCAATCGTGGCGGATGTACCCGAGGGTGGGGGACAAGCAGTTGAAGACTACATCTTCGAGCCGAATCCTGAGCAGTTGCTCGAAGCCCTGGTGCCGCGCCATGTGAATTTTCAGGTGTGGAGCGCGTTGCTGGCGACAAATGCGGGCTTCTTTGCCGCGCAGATGACGTCCATGGACAACGCCACGAAGAACGCCGGTGATCTGATCGACGAACTCACCCGCGAGATGAACAAGGAGCGTCAGAGCTCCATTACGCTGGAACTGATGGATATCATTGGCGGCGCCGAGGCCGTGGCGCACTAAGCGCACTGGCCCCGTACGCTCATACTGCCTGAGGTAGATGGATGAAAGAAGGAACAGTAAAAGAGATCATCGGCGTCGTCATTGACGTAGACTTCTCCGGTGGTGAACTGCCGCCGATCAACAATGCGCTGGAGGTCAATCCCGAGGACAGTCCGATCAAGGGTCGCCTGGTTCTGGAAGTACAACAGCACCTTGGTGAAAGCCTGGTCCGCTGCGTGGCCATGGACTCCACAGATGGTCTGGCGCGGGGCGCCCGCGTCGTAGATACGGGATCCCCGATCATGGTCCCCGTCGGTGAGAATGCTCTGGGACGCCTGTTCAACGTGATCGGTGAACCGGCGGACGGCAAAGGTCCATTGCCAGCCGATACACCACGCCGGCCTCTGCATCGGTCGCCGCCGTCACATCAGGATCAGGTCACCTCCGACCAGATGCTGGAAACCGGCATCAAAGTGATGGATCTGGTCTGCCCGTTCTCCCGTGGCGGCAAGCTGGGACTCTTCGGCGGCGCCGGCGTGGGCAAGACGGTGATCCTCACGGAGTTGATCAACAATGTGGCCTCTGGACACGGTGGCTATTCGGTGTTTGCCGGCGTCGGCGAGCGCACGCGCGAAGGCAACGATCTCCTGGGTGAACTGGAGGAGTCGGGCGTCATCGACAAGACCGCCATGGTCTTTGGGCAGATGAATGAGCCCCCGGGAGCCCGCCAGCGGATCGCTCTCACGGGACTGACCATCGCGGAGCACTTCCGCGATGAAAGCGGCCAGGATGTCCTCTTCTTCGTCGATAATATCTTCCGTTTCATCCTTGCCGGTGCCGAGGTCTCGGCCCTGCTCGGACGTATGCCGTCGGCCGTCGGTTACCAGCCGACTCTGGCCACGGAAATGGGTGCCATGCAGGAGCGCATTACCTCTACAAAGAGCGGCTCCATCACCTCAGTGCAGGCGATCTACGTGCCCGCTGATGACTACACGGATCCGGGCGTTGTGTCTGCCTTTGCCCACCTTGACGGCCGGATCGTGCTCGAGCGCTCCCTGGCTGATCAGGGGCTCTATCCTGCCGTTGATCCACTGGCATCAAGTTCCCGCATTCTGGATCCGCGCGTTGTCGGCGAGGAGCACTACAACGTGACCCAGCGTGTGCAGGAGGTGTTGCAGCGCTACCGCGATCTGCGCGAGATCATCGCCATCCTTGGAATCGACGAGCTTTCGGACGAGGATAAGCTGGTCGTGTCACGGGCCCGCAAGATTCAGTTCTTCCTGACCCAGCCCTTCACGGTCGCTCAGGTGTTCACCGGCATGGATGGCAAATACGTGAAGGTGGAAGACACCGTGCGCGGCTTCGGAGAGATCGTTGCCGGCAAGCACGACGATGTCCCCGAGCAGGCCTTCAGCATGGTGGGGACCATCGACGAGGCCCTCGAGAAGGCCGGGACGCTGTAGGGTCATGCCAGAGAGTTTCCAACTGCGGATTGTCACACCCGCCCAGGTACTGTACTCGGGAGATGTCGTCAGCCTGAGAGCCCCCGGCTCGGAAGGGTCTTTCGGTGTCCTGGCACGTCACGCAGCCATGGTGGCCTCGTTGACGACTGGCGAGCTCAGCTTCGCAGGTGATGGTGCTCGGCGACACCTGGCGACGAGCGGCGGCTTTGTTGAGGTCTCCAGTGAAGGTGTCACGATCCTGGCTGAAACTGCCGAATTCAACAGTGATATCGACGTGGATCGTGCGCGGGCCTCGCTCGATCGCGCCCGCAAACGCCTGGCCGACCAGAGCGCCGACCGGACTCGTGCCCAAGCGGCACTCATGCGTGCTGTCAATCGTCTGAAAGTGGCAACGGGCGGCGCGTAGCCCGTCTCCGGGCTGCTGACGAAGGCCTCAGGCTCCGGCAATGTCGGCTGTTTCTCCAGAATTGCGCGTGTTTCTTGAGACCCATATCCCTCTGATCGAGGAGGAGCTCTTTGCGTTTCTGCCTTTGCAGGAGCCTGAGGAGTTCATGTATCGCCCGATGCGCGACTACCCCGAACGGGGCGGCAAGCGCTCGCGACCGGCTCTTGTGCTGCTCTCCTGCGCTGCCATGGGTGGTGACGTTCGCAAGGCTGTCCGTACCGCGGCGGCCTTCGAGATGTTCCAGTCCTTCGCCCTGCTTCATGACGACATTGAAGACGACTCCGAGATGCGCCGCGGCAAGCCCTGCAGCCACAGACTGCACGGTGTGCCATTGAGCATCAACGTCGGCGACGCGCTGTACGCAAAGGTCTACGAGGTGCTGGCGGCAAATCGCCAGATCCTGGATTGTGAAACGACGTTATCTCTCATCAAAGAGATGATCAACGGCTCGCGCGAGACCTTTGAGGGACAGGCCTACGACGTTGGCTGGATTCGCGGGCACATCGTGCCGAGCGAAGATGAGTTCATGACGATGTTGCGCAAGAAGACGGGTTGGTATACCGGTCGGGGACCGTGTACGGCGGGCGCCATCATTGCCGGTGCTTCGGCCGAGTCGAGGCAGGCCATCGGCGACTTTGGCGAGGCCATGGCCATCGCCTTTCAGATCCGTGATGATCTGCTCAACCTGATGACGTCCGAGGGTGATGCAGTAACCGCGCCCGGCATCACTTCCGGGGCCTACGGCAAAGAACGCGGGGGTGACATCGCCGAGGGCAAGCGCACCCTGATCATCATCGATCTGCTGCGCAAGTGTACCACGGCACAACGCACAGAGATTCTCGACGTACTGCATGCCCATCGCGACGACACAACGCAGGAACAGATTGAGCGCGTGATCTCTCTGGCCCACGAGCATGGTGCCATCGCCTACGCCGAACAGGAATCGCGCCGGCGCTGGGAGGAGGCTGTGCGTCTCCTGGAAGTACTCCCCGAGACCCCCCAGCGCCAGTTGCTGCGGGAGATGCTGGATTTCTTCGTGCACCGCGCCTTCTAGCGGGCTCTGCCGCAGGAACCGGGATCGCATGGGCTCTCGCTCATTGCTCGATCCAGTCAAATCCCAGCAAACCGATAGCAGCATCGGCCTGAACCGGCAGCCAACCCTCACCGACAACGGCCTCGGCAGCACCCGTGCTGACCAGCGGAGCAACACCATCCCCGTCACTGATACGCCCGATCAAGGCGAGACCGTCGAGCGCACCAAGAGACATCTCCGGGCTGGCGTTCAGCCGCCGCAGAGCTGAGCCGATCAACCCTCCGCGAAGGAGGCCATTGGTACGTACGGCGAGAGCGACGATCGTCCCAGGGGGCAGCAGCTGCAGCAGCGCTTCGAGTTGTCGCAGGGACCCATCTTCCGGCGTGTAGTGCGCAGTTCCGATCACGTTACCGCTTGCTGGATCAATGATGGCGACAAATACCCCACGGTCTGACCAGGTCAATGTCTGTTCGCCGATACTCATTTCGGCCACGCCATAACCCGTGGTCCAGAAACCGCCGCTGCGGACCTCGATCGGTACCGGCAATCCAAGGCGTGAGCCCGTGAGGCCCGTCCTGTGTGGCAGGTCTGTCTTCACGGACGGACGGAGGGAGATGACGTTGGTCTCTGACTGGCTCAAGACCTCTTCCGGGATCGGCACTCGCACGGATGCGATTCCCGGCGACAGAAGGAACTCACCAATCTCCTGCTCTCCCACCGAAACGGCGATCTGCACATTGCCTCGGGCTACAACCTGCATGCTCAGCGCCAGCGTGTAAGAATGAGCAGAGGCCGGAGGAAGGGCGATCTGCCCCAGCCGCCGAATCAGCCAGGCAACACGCTTGCCTTCGTGGACCTCGCGGTTCGACCAACCGTAGGCAAGATGCAAATCGGCATGGGCCCTGCCTACGTCAACACGCAGTTCATCCGGTTGCCATACAGGGTGATTTCGCAGCAGCAGCGTCGACGTCGAATCAGAGTAGACCAACTGCGCATCATACCGCTCGCGCAGCGCAGAGACCACTACGGGAAGTTGAGTCTCTGAACAGCGGGAGTGGTCTACGATGAGGTACCGAAGCCCCAGCAGACCGGCAGCGTAGTTGGCCTCTGCCCTCTGCGGCGCCACGTCGGCCCATTGTGGCATTGTAAGAAAACGTAATGCTGGATGGCGCCAGTAATACTGCTGCACAGCGTAGTCGGCTCGCCCGAGGTTTGCCATCAACGTCTTGCGTCGATGCAGTGGCTGAAAGAACGCTGTACGGGACGGCCACATGGGGGTGAAACTCAGAACACCGGGCTCGTCATCCAGCAGAACCATGCGA
>JAQCJA010000117.1 GCA_027593305.1 bacterium | reverse complement strand
CCCTGTCTGTCACCCTGTCTGTCACCCTGTCTGTCACCCTGTCTGTCACCCTGTCTGTCACCCTGTCTGGTGGATCACGATCTGCGCTCTGCTGGCCGTACCGGCGGGGTCGGAGACAGTGACCGTCTTTGCCGCTGCCAGTCTCTCGGGGGCGCTTCATGAATTCTGGCCGCCCGATCGTCACCCGGACATCCGTCTGTCCTTTTCCGGGTCATCGGCACTGGCCCGGCAGATCGAGGCCGGGGCGCCGGCGGACCTGTATCTGTCGGCAAGCTCGGCGTGGATGGACTATCTGCAGGCCCGCGGATACGTGGACGGCACGACCCGCTTTGACCTGGTCGGAAACCGCCTCGTGATCATTGCTCCCCGTGGGGAGGGTTTCTCACTGGCAGTCGATGCCGACACCGACATCGGCCGTGCCTTCCCGGGCAGGCTGGCCGTGGGTGATCCTGATCACGTGCCGGCTGGTGTGTATGCCCGACAGACCCTGCAGGCCCTGGGTTGGTGGTCCCTGCTGGTCGATCGGTTGGCTCCGGCCAGCGATGTCCGGGGGGCTGTGGCCTGGGTCGCGCGCGGCGAATGCGCTGCCGGGATTGTCTACGCGACGGACGTGATGTCGAGCCCCGGCATCGAGCTCGTCGCCACCTTTGCGGACAGCCTGCATGCACCGATCCGTTACCCGGCGGCCCTTGTTGCCGGACGGACATCCGACGCCTCACGTCGGCGCCTCGACACTCTCCGTTCGCCGGCAGCGCGCGCCGTATTCCGCCGTCACGGATTCATCACCCTGACGGCGCCGGAGTAGCGCCGCATGCTCACCCCTGCAGAATGGGAGGTCCTGGCCCTGTCCTTGCGTGTCGCCCTCGCCAGCGTCCTGCTGAGTCTGCCGCCGGCGATCGGCATGGGCTGGTTGCTGGCCAGGTGTGATTTCCGCGGCAAGCTGCTCGTCGACGGTCTCTGCCACCTGCCTCTGGTGCTGCCACCTGTGGTCACGGGCTACGTGCTGCTGCTCATGTTTGGCCGACGGGGCTGGTTCGGGCCACTGCTCGAAGTGCTCGGTGTCAATCTGGCCTTCGACTGGAAGGGCGCCGTCCTGGCGTCGGCGGTGGTCGCATTCCCACTGTCGCTGCGCGCGGTACGGCTCGCCATCGAAGACGTCGATCCGCGCCTGGAAGGCGTTGCCCGGACCCTCGGTGCCGGGCCCTGGCGGGTCTTTTTCACGGTGACGCTGCGTCTGGCAGCCCCCGGCCTGTGGGTGGGCGCCCTGCTGGCCTTTGCCCGAAGTCTGGGCGAGTTCGGGGCGACCATCACCTTTGTTGCCAACATCGCCGGCCAGACACGAACCATTCCAGCGGCGATCTATACCTATCTCAACCAACCCGGGGGGGAGGTCGCCGCCGCGCGCCTGGTGTGGATCTCCATTGGCGTGTCACTGGCAGCGCTGCTTGGCAGCGAATGGGCCGCACGGCGGTCCCGCCGGTTCGGCAACGCATCGTGACGCTGTCCCTGCGCCTGCAGCGGCAACTGTCGGATTTCTGCCTCGACGTCGACGTGGTCTGCCACGAGTCGGTGACGGCGATCTTCGGCACTTCGGGCGCAGGCAAGACGACGCTGCTGCATCTCGTGGCCGGTCTCACGCAGCCGGATGCAGGGCGTGTGGAGCTGGACGGTCGGGTCCTCTACTGCTCGACCGAGGGCACCAACCAGCCGCCGGAAGCGCGGCGTCTCGGCTTCGTATTCCAGGATGATCTACTGTTTCCTCACTTGTCGGTCGATGCCAATCTGCGCTTCGGTTATGAGCGCCTCGCCAGGGCGGAGCGACGCTTCGAACCAGGGCAGATCGTCGACCTGCTCGAGATCGGCCCGCTGCTGCGGCGCATGCCGCAGCACCTGTCCGGCGGCGAACGCCAGCGTGTCGCTCTCGGGCGAGCCTTGCTGTCGTCACCACGCATGTTACTGATGGACGAACCCCTCGCCTCCCTGGATCAGGGATTGAAGAGTCGCATCATTCCGTATCTGCGCCATGTGCGCGCAGATCTGGACATACCCATCCTCTACGTGAGTCATTCCGTGGCCGAGATCCTGGAATTGACCCGGCAGGTCCTGGTTCTGCGCCGGGGCGAGGTCCTGGCGCACGGAGATTTTTTCGACGTCGCCAGCAACCCCGAGGTCCTGCCCCTGCTCGACGCGTACGGTTTCGAGAACGTCTTGCCCGTGGAGCTGATCCATGGCAGTGAGGGTGCTGCCCGCTGTGGCGAGCAATTGTTGCGCATCCCGCCCTGTGACCGACCTGCGGGTACGCGACTGTTCATCGGCGTTCGTGCCGACGACATCATCCTGGCGCAGCAGCGCCCTGTCGGCCTGAGCGTTCGCAACGCGTTGCGCGGCACGATCACATCGATATCGGCCGTGGGTGCCACGCGGCTGGTCACCGTCGATGTCGGCCACAAGCTCGTCGCCAAGATCACGCCCGAAGCGGTCGACGAACTGCGGCTGGCACCCGGTGGGCAGACCTGGTGTCTGATGAAGACACATTCCCTGCGACTGGGACCGGAAATCGACTGAGACCGGACCATTGCCGATCAGTCGGCGAATCCTTACCGTACGACAAATGGCACTGACAATTCTGCGCACCGTGCGCCCCAGTACGACCTGGCAGGACACCCTGATCGTCATCAAGGAAGGTCAGCGTGTCGTCTTCGACGTCGAAGAGACGTGGTCGCCGGATATGCGCGACCAGATCGCCTGGTGTGGTGCCGATGGCATCTACCGACATGCAGCCGGTGACGGCTATCTGCTGCCTGGCACCAATGTCGGGGCGTTGATCGCGCGCATCGACAAGGGTCCCGCCTTCGCGATCGGCAGTCGTTATGATCTGCTTGCTGCGACGGCAGGCACCCTCTTTCTGGCGATGAACGACCACCCGGATCACAACAATCAGGCGGGCAAGGTCGTGGCACAGATCATCCTCTTCGACGAGTGACGGCGCCCGCGCCAGCACCTGCAGGACTCACGGATGCGCAGTGGGACCAGCAGGTACGAGCCCGCTTGCTGACAACGGTAGCCGATCTGGTCCCCGGCGCGCCACACGTACATACCAGCAGCGAATGGGCTGATGATGTCTGGTTCGTTGATCTCGTCGGCGGTGGGCGCATCGTCGCCAAGCACCAGTTCTACGGCCTCGTCACACGCGGCACCCCTTACGATCTGCTGCAGGTCGAATACGATGTCCTGCGCTACCTGCGAGCCCATGGTGGAGCTGTACCGGTCGTTTTTGGCATCGCCCCGGGTGCGCAGATGATCCTGCTGGAATTTGTCGGCTGCCAGACCTTTGCCGACGTACTCGCCGGGAGGTTTGATACAGCAATCCGCAGGTATTTGGCAGGTCGAGCCTTGCGTGAACTGGCCCGCATCGAGGCCCGTCTGGCAGACGCGGAGTTTGCCGGTGACAGGCGCGTCATCCCCGGAGCCTCCATCGACGATCTTGCCGCTGCCTGGGCGCCCGTCGCCGCCGGGGCGATCGATGGGCTGCATCGTCTGTGGCACAGGCACTGTGGCGATACCCCCCCAAATGGCCTGGTGGACGCCATCGAAACTTTGTGGCAGAGACTGGGAGCGCGCCAACCCAGCCTCGGCGCTACCGATTATCAGCCGGCGAATATCGTCGTTGGCGACGCCCATCGTCGAGTCACATTTCTGGAGCTTTCCAAGCTCGGTTGGGACTGGACCGAGCGCCGCGCTGTGCAGTATACTACGAGCGTCGACGGCAGTGGCATGAGCCTGCTGGACGCAGATGTTGTTGGTCTGTGTTGTCTGGATTCCGCGGCGCTCGATGGGCACCTCGTGATCTTCCAACTGCTGCTGGCTCAGCGCCTTCTGCAGAGCGGTGACGTCGACAGCAGACGCCTCGCCCGTGAGTTGGCCGTTCCCCTCAGTGCCGATGTTGACACTCTGGAGGTCCGTCGCTGCCTGCAGCTGCTCACCTCCTGCTGACGAACCGGATCTCATGCGCGCTTCCAGTTGCTTCGAATTCAGCTCTCGCATCCACGGCAGGATCCTGTGCGACAGCCCTGCCCACCTGCAGGACAGGAGTCAGGGGCCATCGTGAACCCCGCGGACACGACACACCGTAAGGTTCGCGAGATCGAGGCCGTTGTCGCACAAGTGCGTGAGGAGACGCATGACACGGCGTCGTTGTTCCTCGATATCGGTGCGAAGGCACGCGATTATCGGGCGGGGCACTTCATCACCATCGATCCGCACCAGTTTGCCTTTCTGCAACAGACCATCGCTTATCTGGAAGAGATCAAGGGCAGCCGCGAAAAGCCGAGAGCCTATTCGATGGGTTCTGCGCCGCATGAGCCGCACATCCTGGTGACGATCAAGGAAGAGCGCTACTGGCCGGGGGAGTCGAAGTACCCGCCTGTGCTGTCACCCTCGCTGACGCGCAACTGTGCTGCGGGCACACGTGTCGTCATCCGGGGGTTCGCCGGCTCCTATACCCTGCCCGATGACGTGCGCGATCGCACCGACAACATTCTGCACGTCTGTGCCGGCTCCGGTATCGTGCCGAACTACGCGCTGATCAAGCACAGCCTGCATGTCGATGATGGTCTGCGCCACGTGCTGCTTTACAGCAGCAAGACAAAGGCCGACATCATCTACTACAACGACTTTGTGGAACTGGCCCGACGCCATCCGGATCGTCTCGAGATCATCCATTGCCTGACGCGGGAGGATCCTGTCGACATATTGCCCCAGGGCCAGCGGGGTCGTGTGGATGCGGCACTGATCGCACGCTACGTGCCGGACCCATCCAATTGTCTCGTCTACAGCTGTGGTCCTGGTGTATTGCCATGGGAACGCCGCCAGGCGAAGGAAACGGGTGTCGAACCGACGCCACGATTCATCGAAAACATGTTGGTCCTGTTACACGAAATCGGGCTCGACAAGTCACAGATCAGACAGGAGAGTTGGGGTTGAAGCTGATTGTTCAGATTCCCTGTCTCAACGAGGAAGAGACACTGCCGGCGACCATCGCCGACATCCCTCGCGAGATCGAGGGCCTCGAGCGCGTCGAGATTCTCATCATCGATGATGGCTCCACCGATCGCACCGCGGAAGTGGCCCGCGAATGCGGCGCCGACCACATTGTGCGCTTCCCGCAGAATCGCGGTCTCGGCCATGCCTTCAAGGCCGGCTTCGACAATGCCCTGCGTCTTGGTGCCGACATCATCATCAACACCGATGGCGACAACCAGTACTTCGGGGGCGACATCCGCGAACTGGTCAAACCCATTCTCGCAGGTCGTGCCGATCTCGTCATCGGCGACCGCCGCACCGGCGATATCGGCCACTTCAGTTTCCTCAAACGCACCCTGCAGACTTTCGGCAGCCGCGTCATCTCCCGTCTTGGCGGGCTCGACATCCCCGATGTCGCCTCCGGTTTCCGCGCCTATACGCGGGAGACGGCCCTGAAGATTTCGATGTTCACCGATTTCGATCATACCGCCGAACATGTGGTGCAGGCGGGGCAGGATGGCTGGGCCGTCGTTGTTGTGCCGATCCGCACCAATCCCAAGGCCCGTGAATCGCGTCTTTTTTCCAATGTCGGCGAGTTTGTCCTCAAGTCGGGTTCCATCTCCCTGCGCACCTATGCTCGCTACAAGGCGCTGAAGATCTTCGCCGCCTTTGGTGTTGTCACGTTCGCCGTGGGCGTCGCCCTGGGCCTGCGCTTCCTGTACTACCTGCTGTTCGCCGGGCAGGGCGATCTGCACATCCAGTCCGTGATCCTGTCAGCAGTGCTGCTGCTGGCCGGCTTTCAGATGTTCCTCACGGGCATCGTCGCCGATCTGATTGCGACGAATCGTATGCTGCTGGAGGATTCGCTGACACGAATCAAGAAAATCGAACTGGCTCAGACCGGGCCCGCGGAGCGTAACACCGGCGGTGGTCGACAGTAGACGGCCACGGCGTCGCCCGTGACCGGATGCGTGCAGGTCACCGACATGGCGTGCAGATGGTAGCCGATGTCCCCGGGACGTGCCGCCGTTGCCGCCGCGTCCGCTCGGCGGACGCCACCCACGCCGTAGAGTGGCTCGCCGACCAGTGGATGCCCGGCGGCAGCCAGATGAATGCGGATCTGGTGCGGTCGTCCTGTGGGGATCTCCACCTCAACCAGGGTCTGATCCCTCGCCAGTCGGCGCTCGATGACACGCACGAGGGATCTTGAGGCCCGTCCGCCGGTGACGGCGGCGTGGATGCTGCCCATGACGGCATCCGGCACCCGACCAATCGGCTGATCGACGGTACATCGATCCGGCAATTCCAGGCCCTGCACCAGAGCCCGGTATCTCTTGCACAATCCGCCGTCACGAAACGCAGCGGCGATGCCCCGGCGCACCGACTCGGTACGCGCGAACAGGACAATGCCCGTCGTACCACGACCCAGGCGGTGCGCCGGCGCCCAGTCCTGACCACGCTTTTCGCGCACCACATCGAGCAAGGTATTCTGCAGGAACAGCGCCCCGGGCAACACCTGCAACCCGGCCGGTTTGGCCACCGCCAGCAGATCGTCGGCTTCGTGCAGCACGGCGAACCACCTCGGTGCAGCAGGTTCGGTCCACGGCGGCCGCTGGTAGCGCAATCTGTCACCCGCCGTCACGCGTGTATCCGGACCGACCACCTGCTGACCACAACAGACCTGCCCGGCCTGCAGTCGCTGCTGCCACTGCTCAGCAGTGGAGTGGCGATATCGACGGGCATAGAACTCGAGACAGGTCCAGCCGCTGGCGGCACCATCCACCGTGTCGCGATAGAGCCAACCCGTATTGCTGCGGGGCAGCCAGGATGTTGACGAAGGGAAATTCACCACTTACTGTTTATTCGTCTGTTTGGAATATTTATTCACATCTGCAGGATGGATGAAGGTAACCTTGAGCCAGCGTCCCAGCATCTATATCGACGGCCAGGAGGGGACCACCGGATTGCGCATCCGCGATCTGCTCGGGGCCCGCACAGACATCGACGTCCGGCTCATTGCCGAAAACATGCGCAAGGATACCGAGACTCGCCGGCAACTGCTCAATGAAGTCGATCTGGCGATCCTGTGCCTTCCTGATGACGCTGCGGCGGCGGCTCTCGACCTCATTGAGCCGCACAGTGGCACGCGCGTGATCGACACCAGCACGTCCCGCCGCGTGGCACCCGATTGGGTCTACGGCATCCCCGAGTTGTCGCCCGAACAGCGGCAGGCGATCCGTAGCGCCCCCCGGGGGGCCAACTGCGGTTGTTACCCGGTCGGCTTCATTCTGGCCGTGCGCCCATTGATCGAGGCTGGCCTGCTGCGGGCGGACGTGCAACTCACGGTCAATGCCGTATCGGGATACTCCGGCGGCGGCCGCAAGATGATCGAGGCCTACCAGGCGGCCGCGCCGCGCCCACAGGGCGACGCGCCGCGGCCCTTGTGTCTCTACGGGTTGGGTGGTACCCACAAACATGTGGCGGAAATGCAGAAGTTCAGTGGCACCTTGCAGCCGCCGTTGTTCGTGCCATCTGTGGACCACACCTACTGCGGCATGCTGACGAGTACCCCAGTGCCATGGGCGGCGTGGAGTTCTCCGGGAACGACGGCTCAGCAAGTGTATGATGTCTGGCAGGCGCGGTATGCTGAAGAACCCTTCGTTCAGCCGGTATCCCCCGCAGACGCGGCCGGTCTTCTGCGCGGCGGGCAGTTCCTCGATCTCGACGGTGCCAGCCTGACAAATCGCCTGGATCTGTTCGTCTTTGGTGACCCGCGGATCGGTCTGGTCCTTGTTGGCCGTGAAGACAATCTCGGCAAGGGCGCCTCGGGCAACGCCGTGCAGTGCCTCAATCTCATGCTCGGCTTCGACGAGGCCACAGGACTGACGGCCTAGCCGGAGCGCCTGGAACCAAGTGCCTCTCGAGTTTGCCGACACCCATTGCCATCTGGACCAACTGGGCGACAGCGCTCTGGAGGAAGCGGCAGGCGTCGGTGTAACCACCGTCGTCGCCGTCGCCCAGGAAGCCGGTTCCATGCGCGCGGTCCTCGAACTGGCGCGGCGCTTCCCCGGTCGCGTTCTGCCGGGGTTGGGCATCCACCCGTGTACCGTCACCGAACGCGGTCTTGACGCTCTGACTGTGGATCTGGCGCTGCTGGCGGAGCATGCCCCGGAGGCTGCCGTCATCGGCGAAACGGGTCTGGATCACAAGTGGGCCACCAACGCCGAGCAGCAGGCCGAGCAGATGCACGTGCTGGAATGTCATTTCGACATCGCCGAGCGACACGCCAAGCCGGTGAATCTGCATTCCCGCCGGTGCCTGCGGCAAACACTGGAGCACGCCATCACCTTCCATCGCGAGACGGGATTGGCCGCCCAGATGCACTGGTTCACGGAATCCACGAAACTCGTCCATATCTGCAACGACGAAGGCATCTTCGTTTCGGCAGGGCCCGCGATTCTGACCAACGATCAGGCGGCGGCCGTCGCCGGCGAAATCGCCGCCGATCTGCTGCTGCTGGAGAGTGATGCACCCGTCCCTGTGGGTGGTGTCCCGGGGCATCCACGGCGCGTCCGCGAAGTCGCCGAGAAACTCGCCCGTCTCCGGGGTGTCTCGCTGGAGACTCTTGCGGAACAACTGGGGCGAAACCTGCGTCGTTATCTGGGCCCGCAGGGAGCCACCGACTACGGGCGGGCGGCACGGCCGCAACGGTCGGTGCGTTGACGAAATCGTCGTCTCACGTTACCCTTCAAAGCTTGTGTTCGGCATCGCATAACCTGTTGCGCGGCAACCCGGTTCGTATCGTGCCCCGGCATCTTCTGAGGGTTCTTGCTGCGGCGCTGATGCCCCGTGAGCTCTTGCGTGGAGTCCTGACCCCGTGAAACGAATCTGTGTGATGGGCACCGGGTACGTCGGTCTGGTGTCCGGTGCATGTCTGGCCGACTTCGGCAACGCCGTCGTCTGCGTCGATATCGACGCGCCACGGATCGAGCGACTGCGTGGCGGCGAGGTGCCGATATACGAGCCGGGGCTCGAGGAATTGATGGGGCGCAATCGCGACCGTGGTCGTCTCTCGTTCTCCACGGATATCGCCTTTGCCATCAAATCCTGCGAAATCGTCTTCATCTGTGTCGGTACGCCGTCGCTGCCCACGGGCGAAGTGGACATGTCCTATGTACATGCCGCGGCCCGTTCCATCGGTCAGTACATGGAGGACTACAAGATCGTCGTCAACAAGTCGACAGTCCCTGTCGGCACCGGCGATGAGGTGGGAGCCATCATCGCCGAAGTGCGACCGGACGCCGATATCGATGTCGTCTCCAATCCCGAGTTCCTGCGGGAAGGGTAGCCCATCGACGACTTCATGCACCCCGACCGTGTCGTCATCGGTGCCTCGAGCCGCCGCGCCCTCGAGGCTGTGATCGATGTCTATCGGCCGTTGTACCAGAGCGACGTGCCCATGGTGTTGACCGACGTGCAGAGCGCTGAGATGATCAAGTACGCTTCCAATGCGATGCTCGCAGCGAAGATCTCCTTCATCAATGAGATCGCCAATATCTGCGAAGCTTTCGACGCCGACGTTTCCGCCGTGGCCCGCGGCATGGGTCTGGATATGCGTATCGGCCCACGCAATCTCTATGCCGGCGCCGGCTATGGCGGCAGCTGCTTTCCCAAAGACGTGCAGGGCCTGGCGGCAACAGCGCGCAGAGCTGGTGTGGACGCCCCCGTTGTGCAGGCCATCGATGCGAGCAACGTGAAGCAGCGTCGGCGTATGGTCGAGAAGCTGCGCGCCCTGATCGGCAGCTTTGCAGGGCAGACCGTCTGCATTCTGGGCCTGTCTTTCAAGCCGGATACGGACGACCTGCGCGAGGCGCCGGCAATGGAGATGATCGACATCCTGTTGCAGGAGGGGGCGATAGTCCGGGCCTATGACCCGGTCGCCATGGACCACGCCCGAAAACTGTTCCCGGCGCTGATCTGCTTCGATGATCCGTACACTGCGGCGGCGGGCGCCGATGTTCTGGTGCTCATGACGGAGTGGAACGAATTCCGCAATATGGACCTGCCCCGCATCCAGACAGCCCTGGGCTCACCACGACTGCTCGACTGCCGCAACGTTTACGACCCTCGGGAAATGGCGGAACTGGGGTTTGACTATGTCAGTGTAGGCAGACCCCGCAGAAGTCCGGGAGACGCAGTCGAAACTGCCGCCGACTGGATCCTGCCAGGGCGTTTCACGCCGCGGGGCTGAGCCGAAGGGAACCGATGACGAAGACTCTGTTGATCACGGGCGGTTGTGGTTTTATTGGCGCCAATTTTGTCCGCCGCATCCTGCGCCAATACCCCGACTACCGGGTGATCAACATCGACAAACTGACCTATGCCGGCAATCCGGCCAATCTGGCTGATATCGCTGACGACGAGCGCTACCGCTTTGTGCATGGCGACATTACCGATGTCGCCACTGTCGAGCCACTGGTTGCCGCAGCGGACTGCATCGTCAATTTTGCTGCAGAGAGCCACGTCGATCGCAGCATACTCGGCAGTGCCGACTTTCTCCATACCAACGTCAACGGCCCCTATGTGCTGCTGGACGCCGCCCGCCGCCACGGCATCGAGCGCTTCCACCATATCAGCACCGACGAAGTCTATGGCAGCATCGCCGAAGGGCAGTGGGATGAGAGTTTTCCGCTGGAGCCACGCAACCCGTATGCCGCAACAAAAGCAAGTGCCGAACTGCTGGTTCGAGCTTTCCATCTGAGTCACGGGATCCCTACCGTGGTGACCCGGGCGTCAAACAATATCGGCCCCTATCAGTACCCGGAGAAACGTGTCCCGCTCTACGTGACCAACGCCATTGATGACAAGCCGCTCCCCGTGTACGGCGATGGCCTGC
>JAQCJA010000116.1 GCA_027593305.1 bacterium | reverse complement strand
GCCGCCGTGAAGTGGTCGCCATTCAATGCGCCATTTACGACGCAGGATAGGTAACCGTGATCTTCGTGGTTATGCCACCTCGTGCCGAGAAGTCACCGACGACGGTCATTCGTCGAGGTGCACAGGCGACTACAAGATGGTCGAGGATCACATTCGTTGCGGCTTCGTAGAAGATGCCCCGCTGACGGTACGACTGCAGGTACAGCTTGAGAGATTTGAGCTCGATGCAGCGGCCGTCTGGGACATATGTGATGTGAATGGTGCCGAAATCGGGATGTCCCGTCTTCGGACAGACCGAGGTAAACTCGGGACAATCGATGTCGATGGTAAAATCCCGACCCGGATTGGGGTTGGGGAACGTCTCTATGAGGTCTTCTGTTGTGTCGGCCATATTCGGTATTGTGCGCCAGAAATTAGGGGATTTCGACAGCGAAGCAAACTGCAGCCGCCAGAGGCGTGCCTCAGGTCTCGGCAAATGCGACTCTTTCAGGTCACTGAACGAAGCGTCTCAGGACGTTGGCAGTCATCGTGGAGACCACATCATCGACCAGAATTGATGCCGGCCAGGTGATGGAGCCGACGGAGAAAACGTGGCCGCCGCTGTCTGTGTCGAAATGGACAATTTCACCCCCGCCCTTGTCCGGGTTCATGCCCCGGGCAATCACGTGTGTGTTGGCCGGTGAACTGGCAGAGCGCTTGTCCGTCTCGTGTCCTGAGGCCCCTCCGGGGATGCGCATGTGCAGACTTTCCTCGCCGAAGACATCGCCGGACTTCACGCCGGTGCCGGCAAGAGTCCAGTGCTCTGCATCGATGACTTCATAGGGTGCGGCCGTCATGATTCCCGCCTGCGTGAAAACCACGCCCAGGAGGTTGGCCTCGGACTCTGCGTACAGGTTAAAGCGGCTCTCGGCACCCCGGCGTTCCTGCTCGCGGGCGTCGCCGTTCCACACCTTCATCGTTGTGTCGTCAATGAACTCCACCTTGCAGTTCAGGCCATTGCCGCCGAGATACATCAGACGACCACCGCGCTCAAAGACCCACTTCTTGACGCCGAAATACATTTCTTCCGACCAGTACTCCGGATGGGTCGTAATCACCAGAACCCGATAATCGTCCAGCTTCAGCGCACCTTTGTGTAACTGACTCTCAGACCACAGATCGTAGGCGAACCCTTCGCGCTCCATCCAGGCCAGATAGCGCCACTCGGCCTCGGCCACGTGACAGGCAGCACGGCCTTCAATGGGATCGGTTGCCTGCACGTGCAGAGGGATGTGGTTGATCGGCTCGGGTCGGTCGAAGGACAGGGGTGCGTAGTCCTCGACGTTGTAGTTGATATGCTCCGGGTTGGTGTAGCGGTTCAGTTCCAGCCGGGCATTCACCGTCGGCGTCGGCGGGAACCGATCCGGGTGGATGTAGTTGCTGCGGCCACCGAAGTTGTTGTAGGCGTTCCAGTTCATGTCATTGGCCAGGACCGCGATCGGCGCCGTGGGTTGTGCCGGGGCGACGACCCACGGGAAGGAAAAGAAGTCGCCGTCGGCGGTGCTCGCGTGAAAATAGTAGAGTCCGGAGCGTTCCGGCGCGGTCTGATACTGCTTGTGTGCCGGGCTGGCGTAGCCGAAACGATTCCACTGAATGCCGGTCTGCGTGTAATCGCCGTCCGGCGTCAGCTGCACCGTGGCGCGTGGGCCATGCTCGTCGTACCAGCCGATGGTCTGGATGAATTCCTTGTTGATGCCGTAGCGGAACAGTTCCAGCTTGTACGCCTTGTGACTGTGCACGCGAAACTCGGCCCGGGTCCCGGACTGCACGCAGCGGGGCCAGGCGTAACCGAGCAGGCAATCGGCGAGCAGGCGGAACTGATACGGCCGGCCGTCGATGACGTTCATGCGGACACGTTTGGAGCCGTAGCCGGAACGGGCCAGCACGACCTCGTATGGTCCTGGGGGCAGATCGGCGTAGACGGCCCCCGAAGCTCTGGATCGAATTTCGGTCGAGCCCCGCTCGTTGATGAACTCAAGCTGAGTGTCTGGCAAAGCGACGTAGCGTTCGTCGCTGACGTATCCTATGAGCATGTCTGGTCTCTTCAGGAGGGATGGGAGCCATGGGCTCCGGCGGGGTCGATGATGCCCGCTGCAGCAAAGCCTCGGGCCCGTAGGTGACAACTGTGGCAGCGACGACACGGCTGATCCTGCCGTTCGTAGCATGACCAGGTCAAATGCAGCGGCGCGCCCAGTTCCTGGCCGCGGCGAACGATGCCCGCCTTGTCCAGATGCAGCAGGGGGGCCCGGACGTCGATTTGGGTCTTGGCAGGCGTACCCTGCCGCACGAGCTCATTGAAGGCTGAGAAGAAGGCTGGCTGGGTGTCCGGGTAGGCCGAATCTGCGGCATGTGCCCCACAGAAGATCTCACCAGCACCCAGAACTTCGGCCCAGGCGACGGCCACAGCCAGAAGCGTCGCATTGCGAAAGGGGACATACGTACTCGGAACGGCCTGATCGTCGTCAGCGCCGGGGATCGGCAGAGCGGTGTCTGTCAGGCTCGAGCCGCCCATGTCGCGCAGCCAGGTCAGATCAACATCGCGGCGGGTCCCCAGCCCATAGTGGTCGGCAATGGCATGAGCCGCCTGGTGTTCGCGCGCTGCCGTCCGCTGACCGTAGGTGGCATGCAACACCGCGGTGAGACGGCCGTGGTGGGTCACGGCCTGGGCCAGCGCCACGCAACTGTCCAGACCACCACTGAGCAGGGCGATGGCTGTCGTCACCGGCAACTCCTGTGCCATCGGCCGTTGCCGGGGAATTTGTGAGAAATCTGACGCATTGCCACGCAATATAGTCAGATTGACACCCCCCGGGTGTTGCTTAGATTCTCGCGCCATGGCCTACAAGCAGTTCGACCGCGTGCCCAACCACTACTCCGGGCCGGTAATTCAACGCATCAAGGACTTCCGCCAGGACGAGGGCAAGCGTTCGTTGCAGCCCACGGTACTGACAGTGGGCGCCCTCGAGGTGCTGGTACCGCGCCACTTCGGCTTCTGTTTTGGTGTCGAGCGTGCGATCCATATGGCATTCTCGGCGCTGGAGCGGCACCCGGATCGCCAGATCAGCCTCCTGAGCGAGATCATTCACAATCCTCTCGTCAACGATGACCTGGAGCAACGGGGTATCCGTTTCATCCATGACAGCGACGGTGAACGCCGCATCGAGGAGAGTGAGATCTCCTCGGAAGATGTGGTCCTGATCCCCGCCTTCGGCACGACCCTCGAGATCGAACAATCGCTGCAGCGCAGCGGCATCGATACGACGACAGAAGAATTCCGCCGCGATTTCGACACGACCTGCCCCTTCGTGTCAAAGGTCTGGGACCGTGGAGAAGAGCTGGGTCGCGAAGGTTATACCATCATCATCCACGGAAAATTCCGGCACGAAGAGACCCAGGCGACACATTCGCATACCAAGGAACACGGCAGGACTCTCGTCGTGCTCAATCGGGCCGAGGCCCAGCAGGTGGCGGACTTCATTGCCGGGCGGATGAGTCCCGAGCTGTTTCGCGGGCTGTTCTCCGGCAAGTGGTCGGAGGGCTTTGATCCGGAGACCGATCTGCAGCGGGTTGCCGTGGTCAATCAGACGACAATGCTCGCCGAGGAGACCACGGAAGTCGCCGCCGTCCTGCGCGACGCCCTGCTGGAACGCTACGGTGCCGACGATCTGGGTCATCATTTCGCCGATACCAACGATACTCTGTGCTATGCGACCAACTGGAACCAGAATGCGACCAAAGCCCTGTTGGACGCCGAGCCCGACCTGGCTGTTATCGTCGGCGGCTACAACAGTTCCAATACGGCACATCTGGTCGAAATCTGCGAACAGGTCATGCCCAGTTTCCTCATCAGTGCGGCGGACGAATTGCACTCCGCAGACTGTATCCGGCATTTTGATATCCACCGTCGGCAATACATCGAGACCCGGGACTGGCTGCCGCAGAACCTGCCCGTTCGAATCGCCCTGACCTCAGGGGCCAGTTGCCCCGATGTGCTGATGAACGATGTTCTTGGCAGGATCGCCGGGTTCTACGGATATGGCCCGGAAGAAGTCGCACTCGGCCTCGACCGCCTGGCATTGCACGAGCCGGCGGTGGCCGTATGACGCAGGAGATGAACGGGTGATTCTGGCACGTGTGAAGGGTCAGGCGGTGGCCTCCGCCAAGGTGGACAACCTCCAGGGGTACAAGTTGCTTCTTGTCGAGTTGCTCAGCCTGAACACGGACGGCCTCATTTTCACCCGGAAACACATGGTCGTTCTTGACCCGGTGGGTGCCGGCGAGGGTGATCTGGTCCTGGTTGTCCAGGGCAGTTCGGCTCGACAGGCGGCAGACATGCGCCAGGTCCCGGTAGACGCTCTGATCGTGGGCATTGTCGCTTCGGTCACGGCTCTTGGACAGCACGTAACAGCTGAGGCATTGGCGGCATGAGGATCTGTACTGTGGTCGGCACCGTCGTGGCGACAGAGCACCATCCGGCCCTGGGTGGCAGAAGGATTCTCATCGTTGATGATGGGGACGGGGGGGCCGGTGGCCTGCAACTGGCAGTCGACGCCATTGGCGCGGGTACGGGGTGCAGGGTTCTGGTAACCGATTCCGGCGCTGCCGCGAGCGACGCCACGGGTCTCGAGTATCCGCCCCTGCGCAGCGTCATCGTTGGTATCCTCGACGAGGCCGACGCATGAAACTGGCACGAGTCATCGGTCACGTGGTACTGTCGCGGGCGCTTGAAGTCTATCGTGATAAGACCTTACATGTGATCCAGGATGTCGATGCCGCGCTGCAACCTGTGGGCGAGCCGGAAGTCAGTGTCACATGGCAGGCCATGGAAGATGGGGATGTCGTCGTTGTCGAGGTGTCACGAGAGGCATGTAACGCCTTCGACACGATCCTCCCTGCAGACGCTGTCATCATCGGGCGCGCCGATCAGATCAGCATCGAAAAATTCAACAACGGCGACTGACGCCGAACTTCACCACGGCGTCCGACGCCGATGATACAGGAACGGTTGAGCAATGGCTGAGGCACTGGGAATACTGGAAACGACGGGCCTGACGGGTATCATTGCCGGCGCAGATGCGATGGTGAAAGCTGCCAAGGTGGAACTGGCCGGGTGGGACCGTGTGGGCTCGGGCATGGCGACGGTCTTCTGTCGCGGTGATGTGGCGGCCGTAAAGGCGGCGGTGGACGCCGGCGCCCAGGCCGCGGCGAAGGTGGTTGAGGTGCGAGCGGTGCATGTGATCGCGCGCCCGCATAACGATCTGAGTGTGCTGATTCCGTCCAACGGCGGCGGCTCCGTGGCGGGCGTCCGGGCTCTGGGTATGGTGGAGTGTCGCGGTGCCACCGGTGTGCTGGAAGCAGCGGACGCGATGGAAAAGGCCGCCGATGTTGAACTCGTAAAGGTGGTGGAAATCGGCGGCGGCTTCATCACGGTGCTGGTCACCGGCGATGTTGGCAGTGTACAGGCGGCCGTCGCTGCCGGCGCCGAAGCAGCGGAGCGTGTCGGCGAGGTCATCACCCGCCACGTGATCGCTCGTCCCGTCGGGCAGATGCTGGGGCTGTTCCTGGACAGCAACAATGGCTGAACCAACTCTGAGAAGGACCGACAGATGAGTGCACTGGGTATGATTGAGACGCGGGCGGCGCGGATCGGTGCTTCACGAATCGGCGCAGACCCGGCGCCTGTCGACATCGATTCGCAAGCGAACCGATACGGTCAGTCAATCGTTGCGTCTCGGAAAGGCTGTAGCAGATGACTGCACTGGGTATGATTGAGACGCGCGGGCTGGCGGCGGCGGTGGAGGCACTGGACGCGATGCTGAAGACGGCGGATGTGACGTTTGCCGGGCAGAAGCGGGCTGGTTCGGGTCTGGTGAATGTGATGATCGAGGGGGATGTGGCGGCGGTGAAATCTGCCGTCGACGCTGGCGCAGAGGCGGCCAAGCGGGTCGGAGAACTGCGCAGCGTACACGTCATTGCCCGGCCGATTGACAATCTCAAGGGCAGCATCGGGATCTGACGAAAGACGACTGAATCGTGGCCCAAATCAACGAAGACCAAGCCCGCCGCATCGTCGAGGAAGTTGTGCAGCAGGTTGTTGGTGGCGCCGCCGCCGCGCCGATTGCCTCAGCCTATCCGCGAGGCGCTGGTGCAGGCACGGGTGTGTTTGCCACGGCGGACGAAGCGGTGGCCGCCGCCGAACGTGCGCAGAAGACGCTGGTCGCCGGCACGCTGGCCTTGCGCAAGCAGATCATCGAAGCGATCCGGCAGACAACGCGTGACAACGCCGAGAACTTGTCGCGCATGACGGTGGCAGAAACCGGCATGGGGCGCTTCGAAGACAAGGTGACCAAGAATTTTCTGGCGGCCAACGCAACGCCCGGCGTTGAGGATCTGCAGTCGGTTTCCTGGACGGGAGATCACGGTCTCACCGTCGAGGAGGGGGCACCCTATGGCGTGATCTGCGCGGTGACGCCATCAACGCACCCCGTGCCGACGCTGGTGAACAACGCGATCAGCATGATCGCTGCCGGCAACTCTGCGGTGTTCAATGCGCACCCGGGCGCCAGGAAGGTCTCCGCCCATGCGGTGCGACTGCTCAATGAGGCCATCGTTGGCGTCGGGGGGCCGGCAAATCTCATTGCCTGTATCGAGAATCCGACCATCGAGAGTGCTGACGCCCTGTTCCATCACAAAGGTGTACGCCTCATTCTGGTCACGGGTGGCGCCGTCGTTGCCCGGGCGGCCCTCGCGGCGCCGAAGAAATCGATCGTCGCCGGGCCCGGAAACCCGCCTGTCGTGGTGGATGAGACGGCGGACATTCGCAAGGCGGCACGAGACATCGTTGATGGCGCATCCTTCGACAACAATGTGCTCTGCATCGGCGAAAAGCAGTGTTTCGTCGTCGCTTCCGTCGCCGACGAACTCAAGCGTGAAATGGTCGCCTACAGCGCCGTAGAACTGAATGCGCGGCAGATTGAAGCCCTGACGGCAGTCGCAGTGCCCATGGGTGATGACGGCAAGCCCCATGTGCATCGTGATTTCGTCGGCCACAGTGCCAATGTGCTGGGTCGGGCGATTGGCCTGGATCTTCCCGACGAGTTGCGACTGCTCATCGGTGAGACCGATGCCAGTCATCCTTTTGTCATTGTCGAACAGATGATGCCCTTCCTGCCCATCATCCGTGTTCGCGACGTCAATGAGGGGATCCGTCTGGCGATTGAGTCCGAACATGGCTACCGGCACACGGCGATGATTCATTCAAAGAACGTGGAGAACATGCACAACATGGCGCGCGCCGCGGACACGACGGTGTTTGTCAAGAACGGACCGTCCTATTCCGGCCTGGGTGTCAACGGTGAGGGCTACTCGACCTTCTCCATTGCCGGTCCCACCGGAGAAGGGTTGACCACGGCCCGCACCTTCACCCGCCGCCGGCGCTGTTCGCTGGTGGATTACTTCCGCATCACATGAGGCCGGGTCCATGCTCCTTGCCCAGGTAAGAGGTCATGTCGTGTCGACGGCAAAAGTTGACAATCTGGCAGGCCGTAAGCTGTTGCTGGTTGAGGTCGTCACCGTGCGCCCCGACGGCCTTCACGAGACCGGACGCAAGCTCGTCTGTGTTGATGCCGTAGGAGCCGATACCGGCTCGATTGTCCTGGTCGTGATGGGATCCTCGGCGCGTACGGCACCGGAACTCGGCAGCGTGCCAACGGACGCTGCCATTGTTGCAATACTCGATTCGCTCACCGCGGATGGCGCGCGCCTCGACCTGAATCTGGTTGCCGGGGCGGCGGGGTAGGCCGAACGACGGATGACAAACGTTGTCAGCAGGGAGCAGGTGGAGGCTCTGGTTCGCCAGGCGCTGAAACGGCACCAACCGCATGCGGCCGGCACGGGGCCGGTAAATGGGGCGGGTGTGGCGATCGCCGCCCCACGTCTGATCGCCAACATCTCCGCTCGTCACGCACACCTGAGTCAGCAGGCTCTGGATGTGCTCTTCGGCCCCCGGCGGAGTCTGACAGTTCTCAAGCCGCTCTATCAACCGGGCGCCTACGCCGCCGAAGAGACCGTGACGATCTTTGGGCCGCGCAAACAGATGATCTCCAACCTGAGAGTCCTGGGCCCGTTGCGCGACGCCTGCCAGGTGGAGTTGGCCTTTTCCGACGCTCGGTTCCTCGGTATCGATGCGCCCGTACGCGTCAGTGGCGATATCGCCGGTTCTGCCGGTTGTTATCTGGTAGGGCCTCACGGAGGCCTTGAGTTGTCGGAAGGTGTGATTCGGGCGGCGCGCCATGTTCACATGAATCCGGCCGAGGCCGGATACTACGGCGTCACCAATGGCGAAGGCATGCGCCTTCTCATCGACAGCGCGCAGTCGGGTGTTCTCGATGATGTGACGGTACGTATTGGTGCGGACGTCAAACTCGAAGTACACGTGGATACCGACGAAGGCAACGCCGTCGACCTGATCAACGCCCGGAAAGTTACCCTGGAACGAACCCGATGATGGATCTGAAGAGGAAAGACTGAGCATGGCAGAGGCACTGGGGATACTGGAGACTACGGGCCTGTCGGGAATCATTGCCGGTGGTGATGCAATGGTGAAAGCCGCCAAGGTGGAGCTTTCGGGTTGGGATCGCGTGGGCTCGGGCATAGCAACGATTTTCTGTCGCGGCGATGTCGCCGCCGTAAAGGCGGCGATGGATGCTGGTGCGCAGGCGGCGGCGAAGGTTGTGGAGGTGCGTGCCGTACACGTGATCGCCCGACCGCACAACGGCCTGGGCGTCCTGATCCCGTCAGCGGCAGGGGGGAAGATCAGTGGCGTGCGCGCTCTGGGTATGGTCGAGGCCCGCGGTGCTGCAGGTGTGATCGAAGCGGCGGACGCCATGGAGAAGGCCGCCGATGTGGAAGTCGTCAAGGTCTTCGAGATTGGTGGTGGCTTCATCACCGTGCTGGTCGCAGGTGATGTAGGCAGCGTGCAGTCTGCGGTTGCTGCCGGCTCCGAGGGCGCAGAGCGTGTTGGTGAAGTCATCACCCGTCACGTGATCGCGCGCCCCGCAGAACAGATTCTTTCTCTCTTCCTGGGCTGAGAACAAACACATGAGTGCTTTGGGTATGATTGAAACGCGGGGGTTGGCCGCTGCGGTGGAAGCGCTGGACGCGATGCTGAAGACGGCGGATGTGACATTTGCCGGGCAGAAGCGGGTCGGTGCCGGACTGGTGAATGTCATGATCGAGGGGGATGTAGCTGCGGTGAAGGCGGCGGTGGATGCTGGGGCCGAGGCGGCCCAACGGGTCGGCGAACTGCGCAGCGTACATGTCATTGCCCGACCGATCGACAAACTCAAGAGCAGCATCGGTCTGTAAGGGATCCACTTGACGCAGGTACTCGACATCTCTGAGGCAGTGATCACCGAACGGGTGCTGCAGGCGCTGCATTCGGGCCAGGCCCAGATCCGTGTGGCACCCGGGGCTGTCATCACACCCTCAGGCTGGGATTTCCTCCGCTCGAACCGGGTACGCCTCGCCGGTGGTACGGGTGCTGCGTCACCGGCTCAGCAGTCGGCAACACCTGCAACCGCGGCAGGGATCCACGAAGTGCTCCCACCGGGCACCGATACGGGTGTGCTGTCACGAGGTCGCTGCGACCATCCCGACAAGCCCTTTGGCTGCCGTACGGAGGAATTCGGCTCCGGTTTCGTCGAGCCATCCTGCTGTTCCGCATGTGCGGTGCAGCAGGCAGGGACAAAGAATTGCGGGTGCGGGGGGTGCAACAGGGCGGTCGCTACAGATGAAGCAACCGAGGCCCTCGTGCAGACCTTGACGAATGAGATCATGCGACGACTGGAGAACCGCTGACGTGGCAGACGCCATCGGCATGATCGAGGTGGAAGGTGTGGCGGGCATCATCGTCGGCGCCGATGCCGCAATCAAAGCGGCGGGTGTCACACTCAGAGGATGGGAGTCCATCGGTGGATTCACCACATTGTTTCTGGCCGGTTCCGTGGGTGACGTGGAGACCGCTGTCCGCGTCGGGGCTGACGCCGCGCGCGCCGTCGTCGATCATGTCGTGACGGCAGCGCTGCACCAGCCACAGCCGGAGACGGCGGCATTCATCGGGTTTCCACAGGCCGCCGCTGGCACGCAGTCATCTGCGCCCGCACAAGCGCTCGGGCTGGTCGAGACTCGCGGATACGGATCCCATGTAGTGACGAATGACGCCATGGTAAAGGCAGCAGACGTACGTATTGCCAACGTTCTTACGGTCCACAACCGCGTCGTCTGCACACTGCTGACAGGAACCATCGACGACGTCGAACAGGCCGTCGACACGGCGCGGCAAGCGTTGCGTGGCAGCGAGTGGTTTCTTGCGGCGGCTGTGATCAGTCAGCCCGCGCCTGAGGTGCTGCAGGCGTTTGCCGGGCAGCGCGCCAGCAGCGGAGCCGCCTGACATGGCAACCGCGCTCGGCATTCTTGAAGTTCGCGGCATGGTGGCTCTCGCCGCTGCCGTGGATGTCATGTTCAAGGCAGCCTCCGTACGCCTTGTCGGACGTCATATGATTGGCTCCGGATGGCTCACGGTGGTCATCGAAGGCACTACGGCGGATGTACAGAGCGCCATCGACAGGGGACGTGACGAGGCGTCACGGCACGGAGATGTCATCACCGCCGCCGTGGTGCCACGGGTTGAGGCGGAAGCTCTGGCATCGATGCCACACGTTGGCGCAGCCCTGGCTGACACAGAGGCGTACGAGGCACTGGGTATCCTGGAAACAAAAGGTGTCGTGCCCCTCATCGCTGGCGCGGATGCCATGGTCAAGGCGGGGGATGTGGAACTGGCTGGCTGGACCCTCATTGGCGGGGCCCTGGTGCATGCCTTTGTCACCGGCAGCATCGGTGAT
>JAQCJA010000115.1 GCA_027593305.1 bacterium | reverse complement strand
GTGAATGACGATCTGCACGGTGTGCACGGCGCCGTCTTCGGCCAGGATCGGGTAGACGCCGCCGGAGGCCCATCGATATTCTCCCCCGGCCCGCCGCCAGCGGTACTCGACCCCCTGCTGCACCTCGCCGGCGACGCCACGCTGGAAAGCTGCGGTTACAAGCGCTACATCATCAGGATGAATGATGCGTTCGCCGATCGTCGGATCGGCATAGAAATCCTCGGGTGAAAGACCAAGCCACTCCCGCACCCGGGGTGTGACATAGACGTAGTTGCCCGCCGGATCCAGTAGCAGCACGATAAAGTCAGGTGTCTCGATCAGCGTCCGATAACGCGCTTCAGACTGGGCCAGTCGGCGCAGATCGTCGATGCGTTGAAAACTGGCGGACAACACGCCGGCGATCTCCTGCAGCAGCACCAGGTCGGTGTCACTGAAGGCGTCGGGCGTAGTGCTGTTCAACGCCAGCGTGCCATGCGAGAACGGCAGATCCACCACGGCCCGGATCGGCGCGTGCGTCTGCAGGTAGCGCAGCTCCCCAAAGGGATCATCGACGTGCAGATCGCGGCGGTAGGTCGGCTCTCCCCGCTGCCACATCTCATGGACGGCACGCACAGCCCGCGCCGTGTTGGACTCGATCCAGCCGCCACCAGGTTTCGAACTGCGCGAGCGCATGGATGGTGGATCCGTAGACAGATCAAGCAGGTTGATGCCACAGTTCCGGTAGTGTATGCCAAAAGCACGCAGGCCCTCTTCGAGCACAGTGAGCACGCCCTCGAGATCCGCTTCGCCCTGCATCATCAGCACCTGCTCGCGCAACTGCTGGAAGATCTGCCGGCGCTGATCGTCTCGCTTCCTCTCGGTCTGGTCACGTGCAAACCCGACGAAGCGGCGGGTCTCGCCGGAGTCCGTCATCACAGCGAACATCGACAGATCGATGTGCAACCTGCGGCCATCCTTGGTCAGCGCCGTAACTTCGCCGCGGAACCCCCCCGAATTTTGCAGCGATGCGGCGATCCGTTCTGCATCCTCCGGGCTGCACCAGGAGGGCTTTACAGCATCGCGCAGTTGTGCCAGCGAGTATCCCAGCAACTTCTCGTGAGCCGGGTTGTTCTCGACGAAATTGCCGTCGCAGTCGAAGATGGCAACGGCATCGGCCGAAGCGGTGATGATCGCCTGATACAGCCGCAACTGTTCCTGCAGACGACGGCTCTGGGTGACGTCACGGGCGATCCCTTCCCCACCTGACAGGCTGCCGTCGGTGGTAAAATGCAGTCGCCTGTGCATCTCGAAGAAGCGCGTTGCACCACTTTTGTCGATGAGGCGTGCCTCGACGGTGCGGACCTCTGTGTCACCCCGGCGCACCGACTCCTGAAACCCGGCGATGGCCGCCGCCCGATCGTCGGGATGGACCAGATCGAACATCGACCGGCCCAGAAGCTCTGACTTGGTGTAGCCCAGTAGTGGCGCCGCCGTATCGCTGATCGACGTCAGGCGCGCTTCTGCATCCGTCACGTAGACGATATCGGGATCACGCTCGAAGACGGAACTGAGTTTGTCGGCAGGCACGGCGGAGCGGCGCCTCAGGAGAAGGTCTTCAGGATGTCGGTCTGGATCTTCTGCAGACCAGCGTAGGCCCGGTTGATCTCGTCAACCTTGGCACGCAGGCTGGCCAGCAACTGTTGCTTCTCGATGCCGTTGCGGATGACGATCTGCAGATTGTCGTTGTCCCAGGGCTTCTCCACGTACTGGAACAAGCCGACCTCGTTGATCGCCTTGATCGCATTCTCCTTGTCCGCGTAGCCCGTAAGGATGATCCGCGTGACATCAGGTTTGATCTCGCGTACCCGCGCCAGAAAAGAGATGCCATCCATCTCGGGCATGAGATAGTCCGAGATGATCAGGCTGACCTCGTTGGCACCGACGAACTCCAGGGCAGCCGTGGGTGACAGAAATGTGTGGACGGCGTAGTCCGTCTCGAGCGTGAGAAACGACTCGAGGCTGGTAAGGACCATGTCTTCGTCATCAACGATGACCACAGTAGCCGGCAGGTTGGTGGACACTGGCAATCTCAGGCGAAAGTCTTCAGGATGTCCTGCTGGATGCCCTGCAGATCGGCGTAGGCACGATTGATCTCCGCCACCTTCTGCTGCAGCGTCTGCAGGAGCTGTTGTTTTTCCAACCCGTTGCGCAGGACCAACCGCAGGTGCTCGTTGTCCCAGGGCTTCTCGATGTACTGGAACAGACCGACTTCGTTGATGGCCTTGATGGCATTCTCTTTGTCAGAGTAGCCCGTCAGGATGATCCGCGTCGTTTCCGGGCGCAGGTCACGAACCTTGCCCAGGAAGGTGATGCCATCCATCTGCGGCATGAAGTAATCGGAGATGACGAGATTCGCCTCGTGCTGCTCCAGGTGTGCCAGGGCGTGTTCCGGATTGGTGAATGTCACAACGTCATAGTCGGTTTCGAGGGCCAGAAAGGAGTTGATGCTGGTCAGCACCATCTCCTCGTCATCAACAACGACGACGACCTCCCGGGGCCGATTTCCGTTGCCATCTTCTCGGGAACGTTCTGTCATTTGGGACCTTCTATGAATTGTCTGTGAGGGCCTCAGCGGGCGCCGATCGTACCGATAAGGCCACGGACGCGACCCACCAGTGCCTTCAACACACCCTGGGTGATCTCGACATTGTCTGCGAGCAAGTCGATGAAATCCTCCTTGCCAACGCGCAGCACGCGTGCCTGCTCCAGTACCGTTGCCGCCGACACCCGCACTTCGTCATCGAACAGGGCCCACGTACCGAAGGGCTCACCGGCGCCGGCGATGTTGATCTCCAGGTCACCGCGATGCAGTCGCACCCGACCGGCGATGACCTGATACATCGAATCGGCAGGATCCCGTTCCGCATAGATGGTCGTGCCTGCGGCATGGGTTTCCTCGACGGCGATGGCCGCCAGATACCCAAGCTCCTCCGTGGACACCTGCGAAAAGACGTCCACATCCTGCAGGGCGATCACCTTCTCGATCGTCGTCAGCAAAATGCGCTAACCGATTGTTTCTGTTACGGGTATTGGAGGTTCGCTCCACTTAATTACCAGTTTCGCCGCACTCCGTCAACCAGCCCGTGTGGCGGGCGTCGACTTCTCGACCAGACTGTATGTGACGCAGGCTCTCAACCATGGATCGGGGCCCTGCAGAATGTGTGCGACGGCCTGATCGAAGTCGGCCAGAGGCGGACCGAAGTGTCGTCTGCCAGCCTCCACGGCGAGTCCGGGCGTGGTGGCGTCGAGCAGTGGCACGACGAGTTCCCGCTCCGCACAAGGCAGAACGTTCTCGAGGAACTCGATGGCACTGCCCCCATCGGCGCGATTGCCGCCGACATACCCGAGGTAGGCGTTGTAGAGGTCCTGGGATGGGTGGATCAGGGCCAGGAGCCGGAAGATCCGCTTGAGATTCTCCTCACACTTCTCGGCGACCGCCCGTGACAGCAGTGCCGTCCCCTGCCCTTCGTTCGCAGCAAGCAACTCCTGGATCTGCACAAACTCCCAGTACGTACATGCCGCACGACGCAGAGCGGCGCGCACACGCTCCACAGGAAATACCAGGTTGGGTTCTCGATTGCGCAGTTTGCTCAGCGTCTTCAGCAACTGATACTCGAGGCCGGGCTGCGCCGGATCGAGGCAATCCAGTACGGTCTCCACGCAGAGGGGCGTGGCGATCGCCGCAAGGGCGCGTGCCGCCCGATTGCGGCTCCGGATGCCGCGCACCGGCGACTGCAGCCGCGCCGCCAGTTCCGGCACGGCGCGGTCACCAAAGTGGGACAGGGCCGTCACCGCCGCACGGCGCGTGCGCCGATCGTCCAGACGGTCGGCCAACCAGGGCAGATGGGCCTCGTCCCCGACTTCTCCCAGACTTTCGATGAGTTGCCGCACGACACCGGCGTAGCGACTCGCCGACAGTTCCTCCACCAGCTCCTTTACCCACGTGCGTGTGGGGTCATAGATCCTGGCCAGCAGGCGGGCGATCTGCATCAACTCGGGCTCATCCTCGGCAGACTCAACCAGCAGGGCCCGTACCATGCTCTCGTCGGCCAGCGCCTGCTCCTGCTCGTCGCCGTACTCGGCGATGCAACCGACGGCGGCGCCACGCAGGTTCCGCGAAGGGCTGGCCAGGGCCGCCTGCAGACGCAGGTGTGTTTCCCCTTCGCCGTGGACACACAGCGCCTGCAGCGCCTCAACACGCACCGCCAAGACATCATCATCGTCGAGCAGTTGCCCGATCCGCTCCAGAGGCATCTCGCCCTGCTGCAATTGCAGTACCTGCAGCGCTTTCACGCGAATCTCGGCCGAGGCGTGATCGAGCAGGGCTGCCACGGGTGTGACAAGGCGCTCGGCGCGTACGACAGAAACCATGTCGAGGGCGTAGAGCAGCCGTCGAACGTTGCTCGTGTCGCGCAGCACACCAACGAGGCTGTCGAGGGTACCCGCCTCGCTGAGGTCGCCAGTATACGCCGACAGGTCGATTTCGCGCCGTTCCAGTGCGTGGCGGAAAGAATCGACATAGGCACGACGGCTGCGCGCGACCATGATCAGCCACAACCCCACAAGCGTGAGCGACACATAGCTGAGATGCCGATAGTCGAGGCCCAAGGCCAGCGCCACCAGCACGAGCAGAGCGCCGAACCCCGTCGCCAGATTATCGACCGTCGTGTCGAGCAGAACCTTGGTGCGTTTCTTTGCCTCCACCGGCACCGGCAGGTAAAGAATCTCCGTCGCCGATTTGTGAATGGAGTGGCGGAAGCCGCCATCACCGATCTTCAGTGCCATCCCGGCAGCCAGGCCAGGGATGAACAACACGGCAAGAGAACCCAGGGCCATACTGATCGGCAGAAACAGGAGTGCGGAAGTCACGCCCGTCGAACGCAGCACGCGTGGGGCGACAAATATCTGGAAGACGAGGGCGAAGGCGGAGAGACCGGCAAAGAACTCTCCGAAGAAGGCCGTCTTGGCGTCCTTGTCATGAAAGGCCTGGTCGACGATCTGGTTGAACTGCACGTCGATGACGGCCGCTACGGCTGCTGCCAGAGCGGCCATTCCCGCCAGCAGGGTCAGCAACTGCGAGCCGGTGACTGTCGCCAGCGGGCTCTCGCCGTCGGCATCGGTCGCTGCGGACGTCAATGTTTCGCGAATCCGCACCGGGTAGAGCAGCAGCAGGCACACACCCACCATGCCGGCGCACACAAGCAGCAGATTCTCGGTGCCGGTGAAGGTGACGACCCAACCGGTGGCGACACCGCCAAGGATGGCCCCGGCGATTCCGGCGGTACCGATCAGGCCAAACAACCGGCGGCCCTCGCGGGCGTTGAACAGGGCATTGGCCAGCAGCCACAACAGCGAGGTCGCCATCAGTCCATAGAGATTGACCCACACATAGAAGAGGTAGTACGTCCACCCCCACTCCAGGCTCAGCAGCAGACGAAATCCGAGCAGGCAGGTGCCGAGAACGAGGAAGGTGAGAAACACCAGCCGGTCGAGACGCACCCGGGCGGAGAAACGGGAGAATACCAGCGCCGCCAGAGCACCGACGAAAGCGACGAGGATCAGTACCACCGGCAGTTGCGCCACGCCCAGTCGGTCGAGAAACAGCGCGTTGCGTGCGGGTTTCAGCACGTAGAGCGAGGCCATCACCAGACCGTAGGCACCAGTGATGGGCAGCAGGCGTGGCAGTTCCTGCCGCTGCACGTCAAAGGCTGGCAGAAGAGACCTCACGAAGAGGCGGCCGCCTCCTTCTGCGCAAAGACGCGGCCCGCGTATCGCGCCGCGATGATCCACAGAACGAGGACGCCCATGGTCAACAGCGACAGCCAGCGCAGGCTGTCAAAACCGGTGAACCACGTCGTAATCAGCAAACTCAAGCCCACAGCGACAGCCTTGGCGAAACGCTGCACGAACATGTCGATGAAGGCCTTCGCCTTGTATTTCTCTTCCCGCGTCGTTGGCACGTACAGAGCTTCCTTGGCCGATTGATTGATGGAATAGGAGAAGCCACCATCCGCCGTATTCAAGGCGCTGCCCACGAGCAGTACGGGAGCGGCGAGGAAAGCTGCCGAACCGAGCAGCGCCGCCACGGGCAGAAACAGCAGCGCCACACCCAGGCCCCAGCGGCTCATGACGAAGCTCGTCAGCACGAGCTGCACGAAAAACGCGAAGCGGTTGGTAAAGGCAAAGACGTTGGCGAATTGCTACTTCAGTTCCGCCCCGGACGTGTAATGTGCCACCGTGGAGGAAAACTGGAAGTCCATAATCGTCGACACCATCTCGTACAAGCCGACAATGGCGACGACGGACAGCAGATACGGAGAGCGGAAAACGAGTCGGGCACCCTCGATCGCCGGGTTTCCTGCAGCAGCAGCGGCTGCCGGCGCCGGTGCCTTTGTGGCTGGCACAGACACAGAGGGCTTGCGATCGAAAAGACGGCCCGCCAGCAGGGCGATGCCGGCAATGGCGGCGGTAACGCCGAGACAGATCCACATCCACTCCGCCGAACTCAAGTCGCTGATATACGCCCGCAGCACCTCGGTGCCGAACCACCCACCTGACACCCCACCCAGACCGATCAGTCCGTAGAGCCGCTTGGCTTCATCAGGTTGCACACTGTCATTGAGGAAGGCGAAGAAGGTCGCCACCATCAACGTGCTGTAGAGGTCACCGAACAGATAGAAGGACCAGACCGTAAGGCTTCCCGCGCCATCGATGGTCAGTGCGTAGCCGGCGAATGTTACGAGGAAGAACGCGCAGAAAGCCACTGTCAGGCGCTGGCGCTGGAGCGTGCGCGACAGCAGTGAGAACGCGGCGACGGCCGCCATGGCGACGACCATGTTGAGGACCTTCGCCAGCAACTCCGCCTGGGGCGCCGACATGTGCCAGGAGCCGAGATCGAAACCCGGTTGCTGGTAGAAGCCGATGAACAGCCCCTTCTTCAGCGGCTTCAGGATCCAGAAGGTCGTGATGACGAGGAAGAAGTACGAAAACATCAACAGCGCTTGCGGCCACTCCGCGCGCCGGATGTCGAGGATCTGCTTCAGGGGGTTCGCCGAGGCCATCGTCGTCCCTTCGGGTGACTTACGTGTGCCGCTCGACGCGTACGAGTTGTGCGCGACCGTCGTCGTGCAGGTAGAACCAGACCCGCGTCGGCTGGCTCCAGGAGCCGCTCTGCCGGCGCGTGCGCAACTGTATGCCGTGGAAGGCACCCGCCGCCAGATCGCCGAAGCCCACGTGGGCAGCATCGATCGTCAGGCCCTTGCCGACCTCATCACCCTGCGCCGACAGCCACTGCACCTGGTACTGCGTCGACGCTGCATCCTCCAGGCCACTCTCCACGGCCAGGTCGCGGAAGTGCAGCCCGTCCGTGGCCACCCGGAAATGATCGACAGGATTGATCCGCGCAAACCAGTAGCGGGCGATCCGATCGCGCCGCTCCACCAGCAGAGCTGTCAGGTGCTGCGCAGCGCCAGGCTCTGTCAGCTGTCCGGTGCCAACCAGCGCCGCAATGTCTTCGTCTGAGAAGGACAGCAGGATCTTGGCACCCCAGTAGCCATCACGTGGTGTACAGCGCTCAAAGGCGGGATTTGGGTACGTCGGCACCCAGGCGCCGGCAGCAAAGGTCTCATTCTCGAAGTACCCGAGAGACGGGTAGGGCATATGGACCGGCACTTCCCACGGTCGGCGCCAGAGTCCCAGTGTGGCGATGGAACGGGCGATGATGCGCGCATCCCACACGTACTCGTTGCCATACTTGGGCTTGTGTGGCATCAGATTGTTGCTGCCGAAGGCGGAGCCCATATCGATGAGATAGTGCTTCACATAGCGCCGCCTGCCGTCTTCTTCGGAGACGTACATATCCAGTGTATTGGCGGCACGTCGATCGGCATCGTTCATCCAGGAGCCTATGACCCGCAGCCCGCGCAATTCGCGCCGGTGCTGATGATCAACGCGATCATTGTCATCGTCGCCTCGACGGCCATCGTAGTTGAACACGCCCACCGGCTTGCCGGACAGAAACGCACTGGCGACGGCGCGCAACCGACCGTCGGCCTCGGGTTCAATGTTGTCGAGAATGGACTCGAGATCGCGCGGCAGCATCGGGCGCTTGCCGCCGGCCCCGTCGGGGACGGTCGTCTTCGGACCGATCGTCAGGCGCGAGGGATGGAAGTAGAGAATCGAGTTGCGCGGCACATTGTAACCGGCGGCATGCAGCACCTTGGTGGCAATCACTTCTGAAGATGACCCCATCTCCTTGTTGCCCTCGGAGTCGAACTTCAGCAGGAAGCGGTTTCCCGCCGCGTCCTTGATTGTGAAACCTGCCGTGCCTCCTTCAAACTTGCCCGCCACAACCTGCCAGGGCCCACTGGTATCGGGGCGCGCCTCCCCCGGGCCATCGCGCAACTGGTCGATCGTCATCGGGTAGAGAAAGTGACGGTTGGTGTACCACGCCGAGGCCGGCACTTCGTCGAGAGCATTGACGTTGTCCGCCTCGCGTCTGTCTGCGATCCCGAGAGCCCCGCCAATACGGCGCCCCATCCACCCCAGGTCGAGGATTTTACCCACCTGAAAGAAGAAGGTGTGGTCGGCGATATCCCACACCTGGTTTTCCGCCATGTTCTGCGGCTCGGGGATATTGCGATTGTCCGCATCGAACCAGCGGATCGGCTGCAGACTCAGGTCCGCATCAGCATAGGCGGGCGCCCCTGCCAGGCTCGTGAGCGCCAGGGTCACCGGCAACAGGATACAGGTCGGTCGCAAGGCTAAACTCCTGCGCCAGGGAAAAGCCCAGGAGCAAGTTGGTCTGGGCACTGTGGGCCAGACGCAGGCCGAGCAGAAAGGCAGTTTCGGTGCGCATCGTCAACCCGGCGCCGACAGAGGAGCCGAAGCCGTCTGACTCGATCTCGTCAAAGTCATCAAACACCTGTCCCTCTTCCCAGAACAGCGAGGCATTCCATGTGTCCCACACCGGCCAGCGATACTCCACGGCCAGAAGCAGCGCCCCCTCGCCACGATAGGTGCCGCGCTTGTAGCCGCGCAGGCGATTGCCACCGCCCAATGTGGGCAGGTCGTTGTATGGTGCGAAGCCGTCATCCATGGGGAAGATCTTGTCGAGTCGCACACGTGCCGCCAGCACGCGCTCTTTCCAGAACAACGTCCGGTAGCGGGACAACTCGGCGCCAAGGCGACCGAAGCTGACGTCGTCTGCGCCGCGCGCCAGATCAAAACTGACCGCGGCCAGGCCACCTGATTCAGGATAGGAGATGTTGCGAAAACTGTGGTACAGGCCACCGGATTCAAGCAACACCCGTCCGGGAAACTGGTATCACAACGAGTGTGACAGCTCCGTCTGCGGTGCTGCCGCGTCGCGGTCATCCCATGCCAGTCGGACACCGACCCAGCCATATGTCAGGCTCTCACCGAGGCCGGGCACGGACGAAGCCGTTGTGGTGCTGGTCTCACCGTTCAGGTCCAGCGCAGGTCCCGCAGCCTGTGCCGCCAGATCACGCAACGCCCAGCCTCCGCGCAGCTCGGCGGTAAGGCCGGCGCGATAGTCCTGCAGCGGCCCGGCTTGCGAACGCCAGCCGACAGCAATGCGTGCATCCGCGCTCAGTTGCTCGAACAACGCGTCCTGTCCTGCCGCTTCGAGCAGAGCTTCGAGATCCGCTCTGCCGTCCGTGACTCCGTTGATGGTAGCATCGTCATGATCGGTGTCCATATAGTCGCCGTGCAACTCCCAGTAGAACCGGCCACCGGGATGCGGGTCCTGGTAGAACATTTCGGCGCGCTGTCGGTCCGCATGGGAGAACACATAGAGCATCTCGATGGACTGCTCATCATCGAACAGATCAGTGTGAAACAATCGCGCTCCCACGCCGGTATCCGTCTCACCGCCAAGTTGCACCTGCGGAAAAATCCCGAAAGTTTCCGCCTCATTGGTAAACAGTTTCTTTGCCCGTTGTGGCAGCTCCTCGTGTTCGGTATAGATCGTCATCTGACCGACGGGGTAGACCATCCACGTCCATAACAACCGCGGCAGAGACAGCAGGTAGTTGTGTTTCGTGGCGTAGACCTGTGTCGTGTCGGACGCAGCGCCGGGCACGGGCAGGCCGTTGCCGATGTCGGCAAGGACGGGGCCTGCGGCGACCGAGATCCAGAGGCAGAGCAGTAGTTGGCGACTCAAAGGACAGACCCTGGAGGCGTGAGGTTGCGCGGAAGGGGAAGGCAAATTACTCGGTCGACGGAACGGGAGCAACGAACAGACCCCCTGCCATCAGGAGCATTTGCGCTTCGAGAGCGCCGACGTTGATGCATGATTCGAGGCGAGCTAGGGCGCCGGTGTCGGCGGCGGCATGGGGGCTGGTGCCAGCGCGCCGATGGCGGCCCAGGCAACCCAGAGGACGATGATGATGGTCACGGTGCGCTTCGACGGTTGGCCGCTCATCACCGACAGACCGATGCCGATCACCACTGCCTGCCACAGATCAAAAACATTGAGGCTGCCGAGAAACCGGCCAACCTGAGAGGCGGATGGATCGGCAAGAAACACGCCCAGGGTGAACTTCAATGGCGACGCGGTTGCATCCCCGGCACGCACCAGAGGCGTCAGCAGTATCCATTGCGGGATGGCCACCAGTGACGCGTAGGCCTTCACTGTCAGAGTCTGACGCAGCGTCAATGGACTGCGCAGGACCCAGCGGGCGATGCCGAGCAGGACGAGACCGACAAAGGCCAGGTAGGAGAAGGACTCCACCAGGGGCATGGTGAACCAGCCGTGACTGCGCCACACCTCGAGCCCCTGCGTAGCCACCTGGCGTTGCTCTTCGGTCAACTGTTCCCAGCCCTGGATCGACGACGGCGTGTCCGGCGCCACAATGGGCAGCGCCGCCAGGTTGTGCGCCGCCCAGAACAGGATCACCAGCGCCACCGGGGCGGCCCAGTCCGGGAAACCTCCACCATCGGTGATGGACTCAAAGGTGCGCCGTGGTGCGTGAAAAACGCGCAGCATACGCTCGAGCAGGCCGAGCTGTGTATCAGGCGTCAGGGCTCTGGTTTCGGTCAACAGATGGACTCGCCGGGTAACGTGTATGGGAAAGTTT
>JAQCJA010000114.1 GCA_027593305.1 bacterium | reverse complement strand
AAGCCATGGAAAGTACTCCTCCCTGCCGCCAAGAGCAACGAAATCGTTGACGTCGTACCTCAGTCCCACTAGCTTCGCGCGCCATGAACCACGATCAGGCGCAGCAACGAATCGACGCGTTGACGACGCAACTCGAAGAGCACAGCCACAACTATCACGTTCTGGCATCCCCTACCATTGCCGACGGCGAGTTCGACCGGCTGCTGGAAGAACTGGTGCGTCTCGAGGGCGAATGGCCGGATCTGGTCCGCCCTGAGTCGCCCACCCAGCGTGTCGGCGGCGCCCCGACGTCGGACTTCCCCACCGTAGCGCACGCAACACCCATGCTCAGCCTCGACAACAGTTACTCTCGCGAGGATGTCGTGGCCTTTGATGCCAGGGTGCACAATGGACTCGACGAGACAGCCACCGTGGAGTACGTGGCAGAACTGAAGATAGATGGCGTCGCCCTCAGTCTGATCTATGAAGACAGCCGCCTCGTGCGGGCGGTAACCCGCGGCGACGGCGCCCAGGGCGATGAGGTGACGAACAATGCCCGCACCATCCGCTCCGTTCCCCTGCGGCTGCGCGAGCCCGGCATCACCTGTGAAGTGCGGGGCGAGGTCTATATGGCGCGTGAGGACTTTGCCGCCCTGAATCGAAGTCAGCAGGAGGCGGGTCGGCCCATGTTCGCCAATCCACGCAACTCGACGGCAGGAACGCTCAAGCTGCAGAATCCGCAGGCTGTCGCCAGGCGCCGGCTGCGCTGCTTCACCTACTGGATTGATCGTGCGGGATTCGCCTATGCCACGCACGCAGCGCGCCTGGAGTCACTCCGACACCTCGGCTTTCCGGTGAATCCTGAATGGGCCCACTGTCCATCACTTGCTGAGGTCTTCGCCTTCTATGGTCGCTGCGAGGCGGCACGCGATGATCTGCCATACGAGGTGGACGGCGTCGTCATCAAGGTGGATTCCCTGGCCCAGCAGGAGCAACTCGGATTCACTGCCAAGAGCCCCCGCAGTGCCATGGCTTACAAGTTTCGCGCCGAACAGGTGCGCTCCCGCCTGCTCGAGATTCGCCTGCAGGTCGGGCGCACAGGGACGATCTCTCCTGTGGCGATCCTGGAGCCGGTTCGTGTCGCCGGTTCCACGGTGCAGCGGGCGACCCTGCACAACGCCGACGAGATCGCTCGCAAGGATATCCGCGTAGGCGATCTCGTACTGCTGGAGAAAGGTGGCGATGTCATTCCCAAGGTTGTCGGCATCGTCGCCGCAGAGCGCCCCGCGGGGACGGAGGCATTCCGCTTTCCCGATAGCTGTCCCGTATGTGATGCGGCTCTGGTGAGTTATGCCGATGAAGTCGCCCGTCGTTGTGTCAATCCAGCCTGCCAGGGTCAACTGAAGCGACGCATCGAGCACTTCTGTGGCCGCAACGCCATGGACATCGAGGGCCTTGGCACGGCCGTCGTGGAGCAGATCGTGGACCGCGGCCTGGTGCATGACATCGGTGACCTGTACAGCCTGAATGCGGCAGACTTCGCGGAACTTGAAAGGCTCGGCGAGAAATCAGCCGGCAATCTTGTCGACGCCCTCACAGCCAGTCGCCAGCGGCCCTTTGAACGGGTGCTCTTCGGCATCGGCATTCTCCATGTCGGGGCAACAGTGGCACGAAACCTGGCGCGGAGTTTCCTGTCCATCGACCGCCTGGCAGCGGCAACGGCGGAGGATCTTGCAGAGGTGGACGAAATCGGGCCGGTGATTGCCCAGTCCGTGCGCGACTTCTTTGCGGCGCCGGCGACAGCACCGGTGCTCGGAAAATTGCGCGCAGCAGGTCTGCAACTGTCGCGCCAGGCCCCGGAAGATGCCGCCGATGATTCGACTCAGGCAACCTTCTTCACCGGCAAAACGGTCGTGCTCACCGGCTCGATGTCACGCTATTCAAGAGAGGAGGCTGGGGCGATTGTCGAACGGCTCGGCGGCAGGACATCGTCCAGCGTCAGCCGTAAGACAGACCTGTTGATCGCCGGCGACAAGGCGGGATCGAAGTTGACGAAAGCCGAGGCTCTGGGTGTGCGGGTGCTGGGCGAGGAAGAGTTTCTGCTCGAACTGGGAAAACTGGGCATCTCCTGAACTGCTCCATGGGCGTTACTGATTGAGCAACTGCACGACGTCGAATGTGACATCCACGGCAAAGGCCACATTGGCAAGAGATACGCGCTCATCGTGGCCATGGCAGAGAGCAAAAAAGTCACACCCCGTCTCATAACGCATCGGCACGAAGCCGTAGACCTTGATATCGAATCCGGTCAGGTAGCGAGCGTCGGTGCCACCCGTCTGCATGTAGGGCGCCAACACCGCCCCGGGTTCGTGATGCTGCAGGGCTGTCGTCATCGCACCAAACAGCGGCGTTTCGTGGTCAGAGGCGACGCCCGGACGGAATCGCGCGGCCTGCACCTCGATGTGCTGTGCAGAATCCCCCAGCAACTGCGACACCTGCGCCAGGAACTGAGGCTCCGTCACGCCGGGAAGCGGCCGGCCGCTGAGCCGTACGGTTGCCTGCGACGGGATCACGTTCCGCTTGATTCCGGCTTCGAGCATCGTCGGCGCGCATGTATTGCGCAACATGGCGTCAAACATCCCCTTCACCGGCGGCTCTGCGGGCAACGACGCCAGTGCCCCGGCACTGCGCACCGGATCGAGCAGATCCAGTAGCAGGCGCCCGACTTCGGGGCGTGCTGCCGCTGCGGCTGCTCCGAAAAAGGCCCGGACGGACGGGGTCAGATGGTGGGGCAGCGATCCGCCCAGAGCCTTCAACGCCTCTCCCAGATGGACGATGGCGTTGTCATCGTGCGGCACCGAACTGTGCCCGGGACGTCCATGGGCAACCAGGTCGATGTCCGCGCCGCCCTTCTCGGCAACCTGGCAGGTGTAGATCGGCTGGCCATCCACGAGCACGGCGAAGCCACCTGCCTCATTGATCCCGTACTCGGCATCGAGCCATTCAGGATGATGTTCGGCGAGCCACGCCATGCCATACGTCCCACCCACCTCTTCGTCGGCCGCCGCGATCAGCACCAGATCCCGCTTCAGAGGCAATTTCTGGCGATGTGCCATCAGCAGAACCTGCAGGTGCACGGCAGCGGTGAGCTTTGAGTCGATGGCACCACGCCCGTAGAGAATGTCGGCGGCGATCTCACCGGCAAAGGGCGGGTGGGTCCAGTGGGCCGGCTCAGCGGGCACCACGTCCAGATGCGATATCAGCAGCAACGGCCGTTGGGAGCCATCCCCCCGCAGCCGCACGGCCAGACTGGCCCGGCCCGGCGTTGCCTCCAGGACATGCGCTTCCAGCCCTTCTGCCCGCAACTGAGCCGCCAGATGCCGGACCAGAGGCAACTCGTTGCCTGGTGGATTGGTTGTGTCAAAACGCAGCATTTCCTGCAGGCGGGCGACGGCTTGTTCGTGGTTCGTCATGCTCAGGCCAGACTGTCAAAGGTCCAGTCGTCGAGGGGCATCATCCCCCCCGTATCGACGTTGTCGCCCGTTCCCAGTCCCGGACGCTGAAGTGATCGGATATCGATGCTGCCACGGACAACGTTCAGCTGACCAGACAGATGACCAGACAGATGACCAGACAGATGACCAGACGAATGACCGGTATCCCTGGTGGCGCAGTACATGTCGGGATGCTCCTGGAGCAGGCGCAGGCGTTCGGCAGCCGACAGGTGATCCAGGCCGCGTACGTAGTGGTGACCGTTGCGCTCGGCGTGATCGATACCCAGCGCTGCAATGTGCGTGAGATCCTGGTGCACGGGGACGATGGGCAGGTTCATCAGGTCTTCGCCCGTCAGGAAGAACTCGCCATCACACTGTTGACTGAGGCGGCGTGCCAGGGCGGCATTGGCCAGCGCCTTGAACAGCCCCTTGCAGTTCTTCGTCGACACCCCACGGTAACCCAGTTCGACGGCGCGCGTAAAGGCATCGAGATCACCATCACTCTCATCGATCACCATGGGCTTGCGAGCGGTCACAGCAGCAATACCCGTGGCCTGTGCCGTATCCAGGGCAACGGCACGCTCCAGGGGCTGTTCGATATATCGGATCGCCGCATAGAAAGCCGGCAACTCCGCCTCGATGCGGGATAGCAGTTCGTCGAAGCTGGCCAATTCACGGTACTGTTCGTTGCCGTCCAGCGAGATCGCCACTACGCCGGGCCCGGCGACCTCGTCGGTGAGAGCCGCAACTCCACGCAGACGGTCCATATCGGCGCCGAGGTCACCAATCACCTTGACCTTCAGCCAGCGAAGTTCCTGCGTGCGCAGGTAGGCCTCCAGCGATTGCGGCAGGCCATCCTCCAGACGATCTGGTGCAGCGATCTCATGTTCCCGCAGCGGGTCACTGAGACCCACGGTGTGGCGTATGGCAATTGTCGTGCGTGGCGTTTCTGCCACCGCGTGTGCTGGGAGCGCACCGGCCAGCGACGGCAGCACGGCGGCCAGATCGATCCCGAGAGGGTTCTGGGGAATGGTGAGCATCTGGTGATACGTCAGTCCCCGGGCCCGACCGAGGGCGTCGATCAGGGCTCGCTCCATGAGCGTGCTGCCATGGCTCGATGTCAGGTGATTCAGGACCCGTGTATCGCCGACGCTGAGCGTCGCCGCATAGCCATGCCGCCAGATGTCGAACACACTGGCCGGAATCAGGGAGGCTTCGCCGTAGACCTGGGCGGCGGCACGGGCGACAAACACGAGGTCATCGATGTTGTCGGCATAGCTTTTTGCAGGCGACTTATCGAACCATTTAGGTGGCAGGATGTCGGCGGCGACACCTTGTGCAGCCGTCCCATCCGCCAGTTCAACATCGACGATGATGTGCAGAATCGGTACCGACGTGAGAGTAGCCACACCATAGCGGAAAGGCATGCGCGTGCGCACGTTGCGCATGTAGAGGCGCACGTCGCGCACGGATAACTTCTCAGCCAAGGTCCTTCTCCAGGTCCTCAGGATGCCAGCCAGCGAGAGGGATGGTTGTCTGCGGATCGATCTCCACACCGACGCCGAGGCCCGGCACTTGCAGCGACCGTATGCGTATGCGCCCTTCCGCAATGGCGAGAGCGGTCAGGTCATCCTGCTGCTCATAGAGGCCCGCATGGCGCGCCATACAGGCGTCGCGTTCCGTCGTCGGCAGGTAGTCGAGGCCACGAACGTAGTGGTGGCCATTGCGTTCGGCATGTGTGATCCCCAGGGCTGCCAGGTGTGTAAGATCCTGATGCAGCGCGACAACGGCGACGTTGGTCAGGTCTTCGCCGGTAACAAAGTAGCGACCTGGTTGGCCGGCTCGATCGCTGAGTTGTTGACACAGAGCCAGATTGGCCAGCGCTTTGGTCATGCCCTTGCACGCTTTCGACGACACGCCACGATAGCCCAGTTCAACGGCATGCCGGAAAGTTTTCAGCGTTTCGTCGGATTCATCGATGACCATGGGCTTGCGCGCCGACAGGGCGCCAACGGCAGCCGCGGAGGCCTCGAGAGCAACACGTCGGTCCAGCGGCTGCTCCAGATAGAGGATGGCGTCGTACAGCCTGCGGGTTGCCGCATTGCCACTCTGCAGACGATCCAGCAACTCTACGAGTTCTGCGGGATCACTGTATTGTTCATTGCCGTCCAGACTCACCGTGAGCTCACCGGCAGGCAGGACGCCAGCGATCTGTGCCAGACGATCCGCGTCGGCGTCGACGTCGCCACCGACCTTGATCTTGAAGTAGCTGAGGCCCTGCCGCTCGACATACTCTTCAAGAGACTGGGGCAGACCGTCGTTCAAGCGGTCCCCCGCAGCGATATCCACACGGCGGATCGGATCGGCAAGCCCAACCGTGTGCCGCAGGTCGATCTGCTCAAGAGGGCGGGCAGGGATCACATCGGCCGGCACAACTCCGGCCAGTTCCTCGTGCATGTCTCCCAGATCGATGCCGACGAGATTGTCCTGCAACAACGTGTGATACGGGAGGCCCAGTGCCACGCCGAGGCCATCGATCAGGGCCCTCTCAAGCAGCGCCGGGCCATTGCTGGCCACCAGCGGATTGCGCCCCGCAGCGGGACCTGCCGCCTGGCAGTCGTCGTAGGTCTGGCGCCAGATTCGATACACCGACCGGGGCTTCGACTCGGCGGCGGCCGCCGCCACCGCCGCCTGGGCGCCGGCAACGAGATCATTGAGATTGTCGGCGTAACTCTTGGCCGGGTCCTTGTCGTACCATTTCGGCGCCAGCATGTCAGCTGCCACGCCTGTCGCCCTCCGACCATCGGCCAGTTCGACGTCGACAAACAGGTGAATCTGGGCCGAACGGGTCAGCGTAACCATGCCAAAGCGAAAAGGCATCCGCATCGGCACGTGACGAATGCCAAAGTAGGCGCCGCGGATCGTCAGTCGCGGCGCAGCAACGGGATTCGTCATGCCGATGCGGCGGCAGCGAGGATCTCTCGAGCCTGGACCAACTGCGCCCTGACTGCGTCGGGCCCGGTGCCTCCCGGAAGATTGCGCCGAGCCAGGCTGGCGCGGGGGTCAAGCCGCGACAGGATCTCTTCGTCGAATGCCTCATGGTGTTGTTGCAGATCAGCCAGTGTAAGTTCTGTGAGTCGGCGCCCGGACTGGGTTGCGGCGCGCACGACGGCGCCAACCACGTGGTGCCCGTCGCGGAAGGGCACGCCTCGTTCGACGAGGAAGTCGGCCAACTCCGTCGCCAGCGTAGCCGGATCGATGGCTGCCGCCATACGCTCGACCTTGACCGTCATCGTCGACCAGGCGCTGGCAAATACGTCGAGACAGTCATCGGCCGTGGCGAAGGCATCAAAGACAGGTTCCTTGTCCTCCTGCAGATCCTTGCCGTACGACAGACCGAGCCCTTTCATGGCGGTAAGCAGGCTGAGCAGATCGCCGAAGACTCTGCCCGTCTTGCCGCGAACGAGCTCAAGGGAATCGGGATTCTTCTTTTGTGGCATCATGCTCGACCCGGTGGAATAGGCGTCGTCGAGTTCGACAAAAGCGAACTCCGCCGAGGACCATATGATCAGATCTTCGCAGTAGCGACTCAGGTGGGTCAGCAGAATGGACAGGGCCGCCAGGATTTCGAGCAGAAAGTCGCGATCGCTGACCGCGTCGAGGCTGTTCGGTGTCACCGCAGAAAAACCCAGCTCAGCTGCCATGAACTGGCGGTCGAGGGGAAACGCGGAACCGGCGAGAGCGCCGGAGCCCAGGGGCATGAAATCTGCTCTCTTTGCCGCATCGGCGAGGCGCCCGGTGTCTCGCTCTAGGGCCCAGAACAAGGACAGCGCGTAATGCGCGAACAGAATGGGCTGCGCCTGTTGCAGATGGGTGTAGCCCGGCATGATGGTGTCGATGTGCGCGGCGCCGCTGTCCACAAGGACCTGTTGCAGATGACGAATTCGGCCGACCGTCGCCCCGACGGCACCACGGACAAAGAGGCGCTCGTCGAGATTGACCTGGTCGTTGCGGCTGCGGCCGGTATGCAGCTTGCCGCCGACGGGACCGATCAACTCGATCAGGCGGGTCTCGACAGCCATGTGAATGTCTTCGAGGGCCGCTGCGAAGACATGCTCGGGGCCAGACAGTTCGTCGCAGACCCGCTCAAGGCCGGCGAGGATCTGTTCGCCTTCCTCCTGTGTGAGAAGGCCTGCGCGTACCAGGGCCCGCGCATAGACCTTGCTGCCGGCGATGTCGACGTGGAGCAGTTTGTGATCAAAGCCGATGGAAGCGTTGAACCGCTCCATCAACTCCGCCGTGGCGCCGGCGAAACGCCCACCCCAGGGCTTGCGTGGCTGCGATGCTTCCCTGGGCGGCGTCATCCCTGACGAAGAATCTCGTCGAAAACATCTACGACTTCGCCGATCTGCTCTTTTTCGATAACCAGCGGGGGCAGGAAACGGACAACGTCTGCACCGCAGGGCGCAACGAGGATCTCACGCTCACGGAAGGCCGCCAGGTAGTCGCCCGGTGCCTTGCCGATCATGACGGCCCCCTGGATGAGACCGCGGCCCCGGATTTCTTTGATCTTGTCCGGATAACGCTGTTGCAGTTTCTCCAGACCGGCCCGCAGGCATTGGCCCTTGTCCTGGATGCCCTCGATGAAGCCATCGGCCATCAGCTTTGTCAGCACGGTCAGGGCAACGTTGGCCACAACGGGGTTGGCCCCGAAGGTTGCCGCATGATCTCCTGCCTTGATGGCATCGGCGACCTTCTGCGTCATGAGCGTCGCCCCGATGGGCAACCCGCCTCCGAGGGCCTTGGCCAGCGTCATGACATCGGGCTCAACGGCGAACTGCTGGTACGACCAGAGTGACCCCGTCCGACCCATGCCGACCTGAATCTCGTCGAACACCAACAGCATGTTGCGCTCATCACACAGCGTCCTCAAACCCTTGAGGAATTCGTCACTGGCGACATGGATGCCGCCCTCCGCCTGAATCGGCTCGACAAGGATGGCACATGTTTCGTCGGTGAGTGCCTTCTCGACGGACGCCAGATCATTGAAATCTGCGAAATCGACGCCGGGCAGCAGCGGCTCGAACCCCTTGTGATACTTGGGTTGCCCTGTTGTCGAGATTGAGCCCATCGTGCGACCATGAAACGAGTTGTTGAAGGCGAGATAGCGATATTTCCCACCCGCCACGGTGTTGCCCCACTTGCGTGTGAACTTCAGGGCGGCTTCCCACGCTTCCGTACCGGAATTGCAGAAAAACACGCGGTCTGCGAAGGAGTTCTCCACCAGCATCTGCGCCAGTCGAGTCGATGGCACAGTGTGGTAGAGATTGGACACGTGCATCAACCGCCCCGCCTGTTCCTCGATCGCTTTGAGGATATCGTAGTCCCCATAGCCGAAGGCGTTGACTGCCAGACCGCTGACAAAATCGAGATAGCGGTTGCCATCGAGGTCGAACAGGTAGACCCCGTTGCCTCTCTCCAGGACGAACTCGGGTCTGCCGTATGTCTGCAGGATATACTGGTGTTCCTGCTTGATGATCTTATCGGTTCTCATGATTTGCAATCCTTATACGTACGCTATTGTACGATTTGCGTGCCGACACCTTCGTCGGTGAAGACCTCAAGTAGTATCGAGTGCGGGATCCGGCCGTCGATGATGTGTGTCTTGCGCACACCGGCCCTCACCGAATGTACGCCGGCCAGAACTTTCGGGATCATGCCGCCCTGCAGGACTCCTTGAGCGATCAGACGTTCGACTTCCCCGAGACGCACCGTCGACATCAGCGTGCTCTCATCGGCCGGATTTCGCAGGATCCCTGTCACGTCCGTAAGAAAGACGAGTTTCTCAGCATGCAAGGCGCCGGCGATTTCGCCTGCCGCGGTATCGGCATTCACATTGTATGCGGCGCCGTCTTCCCCGCGACCAATGGGTGCCACCACGGGGATCGCCTCCCGGGCGATCAACTCGTGCAGTGGCCCTGCGTCCACGGCAGTGACCTCCCCGACAAAACCAAGCGCAACCGGCCCCTCTGCGGTCTGCGCAATATGGGGCCGCACCGACAGGATGCCTGTGTTGCGCGCCGACACCCCCACCGCGTTGCCTCCAAGCGCCTCGATCGCCGCTACGAGACCGGCGTTGACCTCACCAAAGAGTACATCCTCGACAACCTGCATGGTTTCCTGGTCGGTGATTCGCAGGCCGTTGACCCGTTTGGTTTCAATGTTGCGTTCCTTCAGCCGTCGATCGATCGCCGGCCCGCCACCGTGGACAATCACGGGGTTGATACCGACCAACTCCATGAACACGAGGTCGCGCAGGACCGTGTCGACGTCGGCCTCGGGTGTCAGTGTGCTGCCCCCATATTTGACCACCACGGTCTTGCCCCGAAAAAACTGTATATAGGGCAGAGCTTCGACAAGGATCGACGCCCTGTCGATGTATTGCTGCAGACTGTGCTTCATCGCTTGGCTCAACTATCCCTGACCGTCAGGCCTGTCAATGTCGCCAGATGTCCGCAGAGCCCCTTTGATTGGTCAGGGCCGCGGGAGACGACAAAAATCGTGTTCTCACCAGCCAGGGTGCCCATCACCTCCGGCCACTGCATCCGATCCACAGCTTCACAGACTGCCTGAGCATGTCCGGGGCGGGTCTTGATCACCACGAAGTTGGCTGCACGGTCTACGTCCGTCACGTGGTCTCGCAGTTCCCGTTCCAGCAGATGGCGATCGGAAATCTGGGGCCCGTTGTCGGCCAGTGAGTAGCGGAATCCGCCATCCGCCTGTGGAATGCGCACGACGCCCAGTTCGCGCAGGTCCTTGGACAGGGTCGATTGGCTGACATCGATGCCGTGCTGCCCCAGAGCAAGCGCCAGCCGCTCATGGGTGTCGATCCGGTCGTCGCGCAGCACCTGGCGGATCATCGCATGTCGGCCTGATTTGGCTGTGGCCATAGTCGGTAATCGATCGTCGGCAGTCGAATAATTATTCCACTTTTATGAATAGTTATTCAATATAGTTGGCATCGACTACCCTGTCAATCGTCGTCAGAAAGAGCCGCTCGACCCACGGAAGCTTCTCCTGGGGACAGCAATTCGGACAATCTCTGCTTCAATTCGCGAGCATCAAGACCGCGAACCAGACCCCCGCCAACCGTGATCGACACTGTCTGCGTTTCCTCTGACACGACGATGGTGACGGCGTCCGTTTCCTGGGACACGCCCAGGGCGGCTCGGTGACGGGTGCCGAGCCGTTGATCCTCGACCTCCTCAGCCAGTGGCAGAGTGCAACGAGCGGCCACGAGGGACTCCCCCTGGATGACGACCGCCTGATCATGCAGAGGGGATCGCGGCGTGAAAATCGTCGTCAGTAAATCTGCTGATACCCTGGCGTTCAACGGCACGCCGGATTCGATAATCGCTTCCAGACCCGCCTCACGCGCAATGACGATGAGTGCGCCATAGCCGCGCTCCGCCAGTTGCACAGCCCCGCTGACCACCTCGTCGATGACCCGCGAGGGCTCGCTCTTGTAGAACCAGTTGAGGATGGGGCTCTGCCCCAGGACGACGAGCATGCGGCGCAATTCGGGTTGAAACAGGATGACGAGAAGAATGAGAAGGATCGATTGGACCTGCTCGAGCAGGTACGCCAGAGCCGTCATGTCGAGCCAGCGTGCCGCCAGGGCGACGGTGGCCAGCAGGAACAGACCGACAAGCATCTGCGCTGCCCGCATA
>JAQCJA010000113.1 GCA_027593305.1 bacterium | reverse complement strand
AGAGGACCCCGCCTGATTCAGCGGGTCCCTCCCGCACAACCCAAGCCGTCTGCCGGGTTCGAAACCTGGCAACGGTCCATCCGAGCCTTACGGCCGGCTGGTGGACCCCGCCAGCGCGGGCAGGACCCCGATGCATGCGCGTCTGTCGAACCGATGCTTAACGATTGTCTGATTCCATGACCAGGCTCGCTGTCCGGGTGGCGCGCATCTGGGGCGCCACACTCTACGTCTGGCTGGCGTTGCCGGTACTGACGGCAGCGGCGCCCGGAGTACGTCTGGATGCGACGCCAGGTGTCTTGCGTGACCTGTTCCACCAACCTGAAGAGTACGGGCCGTTGCGCGCAGGCTCTCCCCTGGTGCGCCATCGACCTTCCCGGCAGCCCATGCTTGAATGGGACACACCGTTCTCTGGCAAGAATGCCACCCTGGACTCCATGGGTGTGCACTTTCAGCCCATGTTGGCCGGATTCCCTGCGGGGCCCGCGGTGACGCTGCCGGTTCGCAGCTATGTCGATTTGGGCCAGGCCCACCTGACCCAGAAGGCCTGGCATCAGGCGGTGCGTGGCAAATTTCTCCAGGTCGCTGCCAATCAGACGCGAGCCGGACGCAACCGGCTGGAATGGCGCGTGCCGATCCCGGCGCCGGCGCCGGTCCGTCGACTCATTGGCGATGAGGGATCCCTGCGCATCAACGGATCACATACCGCATCCCTTGGTGGCAAGAGTCAATGGACAGCAGGAGAGGTGCAGACCCTGGCGGGTCGCCCCTCCAAGTTTCCGACGCTGAGCATGGACCAGCAATCGGCATTCTCCGTCGAGGGCAGCGTCGGTGAGGCGATCAACATCCGTATCACCCAGGATACCGAGTCCCTGGGCAGCGCCTTCAATCAGAATCTGACGGATCAGTTGGCCAACCAGATCAAGCTCGATTACAAAGGCAACGAGGACGACATCTTTCAGGAGGTCCAGGCAGGCAATACGACGCTGGCCCTGCCCAACACGCGCTTCGTCGGCTTCAATCAGCAGCACAAGGGACTGTTCGGCATACGTGCCTCGGGACACCTGGGTCCTATGGCCTTCACCACGATCGCCAGTCACGAAAAGTCCGTGAGCAACCGGCAATCCTTCCATGGTGGCGCCCAGGTTGATACCGTGGAAATCCGTGACTATGAGTACGTGCGCAACCAGTGGTTCTTTCTCGACGAGACATATCGCGAGCGGTTGACCGATTTCTCCGACCTGAACACCGGCATCCCCGCTGACTTCGAGCCAAACGACCGGATCGACGCGCAGTCGCTGCAGATTTTCATCAACGACTTCAATGTCAACAATGACTCCGAGCAGCTGGCTCGTCCTGGAGTGGCCAGCACCGATCCGTCCCAACCGACAAACCCGGCGACCGGCTTCAGCGAGGTCGGTACCTGGCACCGCCTCGACCCCGACAATGATTACGGCCTGGTCTCCGAACTCGGCTACATCATCCTGCGCGTGGCCGTGCAGGACCGGCACGCTCTGGCCGTCACCTATCGTACGGTGGGCGGCCGACAGGTTGGCAGCATACCGGCGGCCCCCGATTCCATGCGTCTGCGGCTGATCAAGGCACGGGATGCGCGTCCCGAGTTCCCTACGTGGAACCTGGAATGGAAAAACGTCTACCGCATTGTCCGCGGATTCTCCCGGGGGCGACTGTTTGATGAAGACAAGATTCGTGTCGAGATCCTTCGGGAGGTCCCCGGCGCAGAGCCCGAGAACACGCAGAACGGCAAGAGTTTTCTGCAGTTGATGGGTCTCGATACCCATGGTCAGGACCCCGGCACGCGGGCGGATCAGATTATCGACGCCGATTATGTCGGACTCGATGGTGTACAGGGGGTACTCATCTTCCCCGATCTGCGGCCCTTTGATCCACTGGATACGAAGTACGACGTGCTGGGCACAAAGGTGCCCGAGGTCTACGACAAGCAGCAGCAGCGCGATCAGATCGAAGCCAGTCGCTACATCATTCAGGTCATCAACAGTTCCGGGCAACAACGCATCAACCTGACGCAGGGGCGACTGGCAAGCATCGACGTGGAGTCAGTTGACGTGCGGCTCAACGGCAAGCGCCTGACCCGTGGGGTCGACTTCAACGTCACTTTTACCGGCGAGGTGCAGTTTCTCGGCGAGGCGGTGAACGCCGTGGGTGATCCAGGGGCCGATCTCGAGATCACCTTCGAAAGCCAGGATCTGATCGGCCTGGGAGGTCAGCAGAAGACCCTGCTCGGCATGCGCGGCGAATACGAGTTCCTCAATGGGAACGGCGTCCTGGGCGGCACCATGATCTACAACAATGTGCGCAGTGCCGAAGAGCGGGTTCGAGTGGGCAGCGAACCGGCCCGTACCGTGGTCTGGGACATGGACGTGCGCGCCAAGTTCGATGCACCCATTCTAACCCGTATCGTCGACGCCCTCCCCCTGCTGAAGACGGTGGAGCCATCATCTCTGAACGTGCAGGCTGAGATCGCTCAGAGCCGCCCGAATCTGAACACCAAAGGGCAGGGCTACATCGACGATTTCGAGGGCGCTGAACGTCCCGAGACCCTCTCCGTGTTCCGCTCGCGCTGGACTCCCGCCAGCCCATCGGAAGGAACGTTCCTCGGCACGGATGAGCGTGGCAGCACGCATTGGTTCAACCCCTTCGACCGTGTGCTGCGCATCGCCATCTGGCCCGGCCAGGCCGATCAGGTGGAGGCGACCAACAACGAGACCGACGTCCTGTCGCTGCAGGTGGTCCCACGGCCTGACGCTGTCAATACCTGGGGCGGACTGATGACGGTTTTCACCGGTGGCGTGCGGGATTTTTCCCAGTCCAAGTTTCTCGATGTGTGGTTGCGCGGTGAGGAAGGCACTGTCCATATCGACCTGGGTGACATCAGCGAGGACTGGATTCCCAACGGCCGCATCGACACCGAAGACACGCCGCTTCCCGGGCGGACCACCGGCGACAACGAAGTGTCAAAGGATGAAGACATCGGTCTCGACGGGCGCACCGATGAACAGGAGCTGGACCACTATCTGGTCGAAGCCGACATCGATACGGCGGGACTTTCAGACGAGCAGAAGCGGCAACAGTTCCGGGCTTTGCCGGAATACGACGGCCGGGACGCCGCCGATCCAGAGGGGGACAACTGGGACTATGATCCCACCCGCAACCGGGATGAGTACCGACGGATCAACGGCACCCAGGGCAACCGTTTGTCCGAAGGGGGCCAGCGTCCGGACACAGAAGATCTGAACAATGACGGCAACCTGAACATCCGTAACGACTTCTACCATCACGTCATCGACCTGCGCCGGGATGCGCACGTTCCAGGGACACGCTCCGCCGCAGGGTGGCGGCTGTTCCGCCTCCATCTCTACGATGAGACGACGGAGCGCATCGGCTCGCCCGACTCCAGTCGTATCGAGTTTGCCCGTATTGCACTGATCACTGACAAGGCCTTCGGCGATACGGCCAGCGTCGAGATTGCGCAGATGGAGATCATCGGCAATGAGTGGCAGGAGGACGGCGTGACGCGCCTGTATGATGACGCCACCGTGGTCTCACAGAATGAGGCCTTCAACGTTACCGTCGTCGGCACGGATGAGAACCAGAGCTACCGCCAGCCACCGGGCGTCAAGGTCAATCGCCTTACCTCCGGCGTGCGCGAGCGCGAACAGGCACTGGTGCTGGACGTCACCGAACTTGATGCCGGTCACCAGGCGGCGGCGACAAAAGTGCTGACACGCAATGCTGACTACACCAAATACACCCGCCTGAAAATGTTCGTTCACGGCGACTCAAATGCGGTCTACTCTCCTCAACCGGACTCGAGTGATCTCGAGCTCTTTCTGCGCTTCGGCGCCGACTCACTCAACTACTACGAGTATGCGACGCGGGTGTTTGTCGGCTGGGACCCGCGCAACGAAATCGACATGGACCTGCTCGAAATGGCGCAATTGAAGGCTGCATTGCAGCTGGGCCGGGTGGACAGCAGCGGCATGCGGCTGACGCAGCTCGATACCGTCATCGCAGATCCCCGCGTCCGCCACGGGGCTCCCGCTGTCTATCGTGTACGCGGCAATCCGTCCATGCAGCAGGTGCGCCAGTTGACCCTTGGACTGCGCAACCGTGGCGACGTGCAGGAATTGACAGCGCTGGTCTACGCCGATGAACTGCGCCTCGATGGGGCGCGCAACAACCCGGGGATGGCCGCCTACGGACGGGTCAATGCGCAACTGGCCGATTTCATGGATGTCGACGCCACCGTCAACCTGCAACAGGAAGACTTCCGTACTCTGGCCAACACGGAACGACGCAGCGCCGACCTGTCGACATCGCTGTCGACGACGACGAATCTGCACAAGGTCCTTCCCGGCACCTGGGGATTCACGATCCCGGTCAAATACGCCTACAACCGTGACCAGAGTCTGCCCCGGTTTGGCCCAAATTCTGACGTCGAACTGCCGTCGAGCGAGAAGGACTTGCAGCGGTCGGTGAACTCCAAGGAGTTCGTCGAGTTTTCCATCAGCAAGTCGCGTGGCGGCAAGAACATGATCACGCGCTGGACGCTGGACCAGATGAACCTGCGTATGTCTCAGACACGCAACCGCGGCCTGTCGCCGGTGACGCCGGTGAACGACCGCGATACGCAGAGTCTGGCCTTCGGCTATAGCATGCCCCTGCCCGCTCCGCGTATCGCCTACCTGGGCTGGATGCCGGAGTTTGTGCCACCGTCTCTGCGCAAATCGGAACTGAGCCCGCTGCCGACCACGGCGAGCTATTCGCTGAATGTGAACCGACAGGAGAGTGCCAACTGGCGGGTCGGTCAGATCGACACCACCTTCAACGAGGACTTTTCCCTGAAGGAGTCGTATTCGACCAAGGTGAGCCCACTGCGCTCGCTGTCCGGGGACTACAGCCTGGCCGTCGATCGCGACCTGCGGAAACTGTATAACCCGTCCCACTTCGCCTTTGGCCGCGAGGTCAAGCGCAATCAGCGCGCCGATGTGAAGGTGCAGTTGCGCGTCGTACGTTGGCTCGATCCGACATTCACGTTCCAGGCTGACTACGAGGAAGATTCGGATCCCCGACGCCGACAGCAGGCGTCACTGATCGACACCGCGGGCGGCATCAACAGGGTCATTCAGACGCTTGATACGAGCACCAAGAACACCCTGTCCTCCCGGATCAGTCTGCGCCTTCCCGATGTTCTCAAGGCGATTGGGTCACCGGGTCTCAAGAAGCGTCCCGCGCGACGGACCCCTGCCGCAGCCCCTGCCGCAGCCAACACCGATGCAGCCAACACCGATGCAGCCAACACCGATGCAGCCAACACCGATGCAGCCAACGCCGCCGCGACCGATGCCGCACCCAAAGCGACAACCAACAAGGACGACAGGAAAGAGGCGCAGCCCTTCTTCGCACGCCGGTTCTTGTATTTCACCAGTGACTATGTCGAGCCCCTTTCCTATTCGTGGCGCCGCAGTACGGAGGCACGCAACTTCAACCTCGTTCAGCGTCCGGCTCTGGCCTTCCAGCTGGGCCTCGATGACAGCCTTCGCGTCGCCCAGCGGGGTGTGGGCCTCACACAGCAGGACAGTTGGAGCCGCAGCACGAACACGGACCTGAGCAGCGGTCTGCGCCTGCCGATGGGGTTCAGCGTCAAACCCAGTTTCAAGGATCAGGTGTCACGGCGATCCGGCAGCACACAGGACCGCCTGCGCGTCGAACAGTCGCAGACCTATCCGAGTGTCATCGTCAACTGGGGGCGAGCCGACCGCGTCTGGGGCCTGCGCCGGTATCTCAACAGCGCACAGGTAAACATGCGCTACGAGGAAACCAGATCATCGCAGGCCGAGGGGAGCCTCGATCCGTCCAATCTGATCCGCGAAGGGGTGGCCACCGAATGGCGCGCTACATGGACCGGGCAGTGGCGCATTGGTCCGACGACGCGCATAGAACTGTCGAGCACCACCAGTGAAGATCTTGATTTCGAGATCACCGATCGATCCGATTCGACCGTTGTCGTCCATCACAAGCCGCCTTTGCGCGGCAGTGGCCGCAATTCCAAAACAACGACGACTTTCGATACGCGGTACAAGCTGCGCCCCCGGGAATTGCCTTTTTTCGGCAAGCTCAAGTCCAGCATTGATCTGAATTTCCAGATCAATATGAGCTCGCAGACCCGCGAGAGCGCCACTGGCGATGAAAAGCTCGTGCCCATCTCCTCGAACGAGCGCTGGGACGCACAACTGCGCGCAACCTACAGTTTCAGCGAGACCTTTCGCGGAGAGGGGGCGATCAGCATCGAGAACGATCGCAACAACATTTCTGAGAAGACCCGGAAGGTCCGCGAGGTGCGCATGTCGGGTACTGTGACCTTCAGGTAGGCGTCCGGCAACGAGGGGCTTATCTTGATCGATCTCAACCGTCAGGAAGCGGTGGCGGTCCTGTTCCTCAGCGGCACGCTGCTGCTGGGTACCGCCGTTGCCATTGTCGACCACTTCAAGGCAGAACAGTTCGAGGACTTTCACGTGGTTGCTGCTGCTGTAGCGATACCGGTGCAGGACTCGACGGCAATTGAGGCAGCAGGGCCACTGTCGCTCAACCGGGCCGATGCAGAGCGCCTGCAGGAGCTGCCGCACATCGGCCCGAAAACGGCGGCGGCCATTGTCGAATATCGCCAGACGCATGGGCCATTTGCTTCGGTTGATGATCTGCGCCACGTGCGCGGGATCGGTGCGGCGACCGTGGCGCGACTGCGTACGCTCGTATCGACAGACTGAAATATCCTTTCACCGAAGGTTGCCGTGCTTCGTTCCTCCACCACTCATTGCACCGGGATCCACGTGGCGCCTGACGGCATCTACGTCGTTCAGCTGTCGCGTCGCGAACAACGGGTATCGCTGGCGCGCTGCACCCTCGTGCGTCTGGAACGTACCCTGACGATGCCGGAGTCGCTCGCTGATGACGAGACCAGAACACTGGTGGTCGAGGCTCTGCGCGTGCTGCACCGTGGCGGTATCGATGTGGCGCGGCCATACTTTGCGCTGTCCGGCACGACCTGTTTCATCAAACGTCGATTCGTTCTGCCGCATGCGGACGGCGCGACCCGTGAACACCTGCTCTGGGAGGCGGAGCAGTTGCTGGGAGCCGACATCGATGAGTACGTCGTGGATACTCTGGTGACAGCTCGTCATGGTTTCTTCATCGCCGTGCGCCGGCAGATTCTCGATCTGTACCGGGTGCTGTGCCATCAGGCCCGCCTCGGCACGCCCGGCTTCGACATGGCCTCCTTCGCTCTGTGTAATGCTCTGGAAAACTCCGGTACCGGGGGGGGGGGCGTCGAAGTTGTGGTGCAGGATGACGGCAACAGTGGACGGGCGGTGCTGCTACGCAACGGCACCTATGAGGGTGAGCATAGTTGGAACCTCGACGAGTCCACCGCGACCGATGGGATCACCGCCCTGCTGCGGGCGGAATTGGAAGTAAATGAAGCCGTGGCGCGCGTCTGGCTCGCCGGTCCTGGTGGTGCCGTCAACGGCGGCGCCGGGTTGGATGGAATCGACCATGTAGCCGAGATCGATCCTTTTGCAGGCCTGTCGGTGGCCGATTCCGTACGCCGGACACTGGACACTTCCAGGGTGCCACCGCGGGCCTACACCGTCGCCGTGGGGTTGGCCGTCCGCGGCCTGGCCGATGCCTGAGATGGGCATATGATCCGCATCGATCTGCAGCAGCGGGTCGCACGCTACCGGTGGCTGGGCATCGGCCTCGGTCTGGCCCTGGCGTTCGCCGCTTTCGGCGGCGCGCTGTACACTCTCGACAGAAGAGTCCCGTTACATTCGTTCTGGGACCGATGGTCTGCGGCGCTGCCCGTTCCGCCAGCGATTCCCGTGGCAGTTGAGCCGACGCCTGACATCGTTGCAGTGCCCCTGGTGACGATGGCTGCGGATCTGCCGGTGAGCAGCCAGGTTGCCGGGGGATTCCTGCTGATGGTGGCACAGATGTCGACAGCGGTGGACATTCGCTCGCTGACGATCGAGGCCAATGGCGCGTTCGTCCTCGAGGGACAACTGGATGCCACAGTCGAGTTGGCACAGCTCCTGGAGTCCCTGCAGCCGCACGTGTCACAGCTGCGTGGAACGAAGTGGTCCGCCGCAGAAAGTGACCAGGTACACTGCCGGCTCACGGGCAGGTTGGTCTCACCTGCAGGTGGCGCGCAGTCGGCACTGGCTCCGGCTGAGGCCCTGCAACTCCTCGCCGTGGTGGAGGGGGAGGCTGCCGAAAGTGGCCTGCAGTCGGTGGTGATCACCTCGCCACAGAGCGCACCGACTGTCGATGGCCTCCATGTGTATCAGGCCGATCTGACGGCGGCGGGATCCGCGGCGGCGGTGGCTCGCCTCGTGCAATCTCTAGCGGCGCACGATGCCCGGATTCGCATGGCCCGTCTTGCCGTCGTCCGCAGCCAGGTTGCAGGCTTCCACAGTCCTATCACCCTCTCCCTCGACATCATCGTCAGGGAGTCCCCCTGAGGAGGGAGCCGATGAACCGAGCCATCTACCCAGGCAGTTTCGATCCCATCACCCTGGGGCATCTCAATATCATCGAGCGGGCTCTGGACATGTATGATGGGCTCATTGTTCTGCTTGCGGTCAATCCCGGCAAGAGTTCATTGTTCACCGTCGAGGAGAACCTGGCGATGGTGCGGGAAGTGATCTCCAGGTGGCCCCAGGTTGAGGTCGACACGACCACAGGGCTGCTGGTTGACTATGCACGCAAGCATGGCATCCGTCAGGCCGTGCGCGGTTTGCGTGCGGTAACCGACTTCGAAGCCGAGTTCAGCATGGCACTGACGAACCGAAGCCTGTGGGAAGATTTCGATACAGTCTACTTGATGACGAGCGCTGAGTACATGTTTCTGCGATCCTCGACGGTGAAGCAGATCGCCGAACACGGTGGTGACGTCAGTCGTTTCGTTCCCCCCGTCGTTGAGGCGCGCCTGCGGGCGCGTTTCAACCATTGATCCATATGCGAGAGGCCCCATGTTCATAGACGAAGTCACGGTCCTGGTGAAATCTGGCGCCGGCGGCGACGGATGTATGAGTTTTCGTCGTGAGAAGTATATCCCCAATGGTGGCCCGGATGGCGGCAACGGTGGCGACGGTGGTGCGGTCATCCTGCGGGCCGATGCCAATCTGTCGACTCTGGTTGACTATCGGTACAAATCGCGCATCGCCGCCGATCGCGGCGGCCACGGCAAGGGCAAGGACCTTACGGGTGCTCGGGGTCAGGATGCCGTTCTGCGGGTGCCACCCGGCACGGTGGTGCGTGATGAAAAGACGGGCGAGTTCATTGCCGATCTCGTCAAGGCAGGGGATGAGTTCGTGCTGTTGAAAGGCGGCAGGGGTGGCCGGGGCAACGCCCGCTTCGCGACGGCAACCCACCAGGCCCCGCGTCGTGCTGATGCGGGTGGGCCGGCGGCGGAGCGTTTCGTCCGTTTCGAGCTGAAGTTGCTTGCCGACGTGGGACTCGTGGGCTTCCCCAACGCCGGTAAGTCGACCTTGCTGTCACGCCTGTCGGCGGCCCATCCGAAAATCGCCGACTATCCCTTTACCACGCTGCAGCCCAATCTCGGGATCGTGCGGTTCGGCGACTACGACAGTTTTGTCATGGCCGATCTGCCCGGTTTGATCGAAGGCGCTCACGAGGGCAAGGGGCTGGGAGTTCGCTTCCTGAAACATATCGAGCGGACCCGTGTGCTGCTGTTCACACTCGAGTCCACCGACGAGTCACCGGAGAAGCAGTTTCAGGCGCTGCGTGATGAGTTGCGCCAGTTCGAACCGGGACTGCTGGAAAAACCGTTTGCAGTCGCCTGGACCAAAGCCGACTTGCTCGGGCCCGATCCCGAGGCCCCCCCCGCGCCGCCCGGCGCCGGCGATGCGCCCTGCTTCCTGATTTCCTCGGTAAGTGGCCATGGACTGCGAGAACTGCTGATCTGGCTCGGCCAGCGTGTCATCGAGGACCGTGCCGTACGGGAACCGGATGGCATTGAGGATCGTGTCATCACCAGCCGGTCATGATCGGCACATGAGTTCCGTCGGGCTTGAGCCCTGCGTGCCGCTGGATGCAGACGAGCAACTGGCCCTGCTGCAGTTGCGGCGATTGCCACGGGTCGGTGATGCCCGGTGCGCGGCGCTGCTGCACAAGTTCGGCTCCGCTCGTGCCGCCCTCGAGGGACTGCGTGCCGATGGGGCCGCCCTCACCGGAGCCGATGAGAACTGGGCGACGGCTCAGTTGGCGCGCGCCGCCGACCTTGGCGCCCACTTTCTGGCTCTGCACGACGGTCGCTATCCCGCCCTGTTGCGGCAGATCCCCGATCCGCCGGCCTATCTGTTCGTGCGTGGTCGCATACCGTTGCTGCCAACGGCGGGCGTTGCCATCGTCGGTTCCCGCCGGTGTTCACCATACGGTCGGAATGTGGCGCGGCGTTTCGGTTATGAACTCGCCGCCCGCGGGATCACTGTCACCAGCGGTCTGGCCCTGGGGATCGACGCCGCCGCCCACGATGGTGCCCTCGAAGCAGGTGGCGGTACGATCGCTGTCCTGGGTTGCGGTGTGGATGTGGTCTATCCGACGGCCCATCGCGCCCTGTATGAACGCGTGCTCGCCGCTGGCGCCATCGTTTCCGAACTCCCCATGGGTGCCAAACCGGAGGCAGGCTCCTTTCCCCGTCGCAATCGCATCATCAGTGGTCTCAGTCTCGGTGTGATCGTCGCCGAGGCCCCGGAGCGCTCCGGGGCGCTGATCACGGCTCGCTGTGCAGCCGAACAGAGTCGCGAGGTCTTTGCCGTACCGGGTGAAATCACAAATCGCAGTTGTGCTGGTGCCCTGGCCCTGTTGCGGGATGGCGCCTGCCTCGCCCGCAATGCTCAGGACATTCTCGACGAACTGTGGGCACTGTTGCCGCCACACGTGCAGAGCGGTGCTGCCGCACTGCCTGGTACGACAGGCGAAAACGCAGCAGAAATTCAAGCCGTCGAAGGGGATTCGGCGCGGTTGCTGCAGCTGCTGGAGACCGGCGCCCGGCATATCGATGCGCTGACGCGCGACAGCGGTCTGGCGCCGGCAATCGTCATGCAGGCAATGCTGCGCCTGGAACTGGCGGGGGTTGTGCAGGCCGATCCTGGTGGCGCCTACAGGATCGGCCGGGAACGCCGGGGTGCTATCCC
>JAQCJA010000112.1 GCA_027593305.1 bacterium | reverse complement strand
CAACGCCGCCTTTGCCGGGCTCTGTGCTGGCATTGCCAGGACACTGGCGAGGGCGACACGGAGATCATCGATGCCCTGACGGCGCTGCGCGCTGATGGGGATGACGGGAACACCCAGCCGGTTGCCCAGGGCCATGGCGTCGATGTGGATGCCGCGTGCGGCGGCGACATCGGTCATGTTCAGGGCGATGACGACGGGACGTCCCGTTTCGAGAATCTGCGACACGAGGTAGAGGTTGCGACGCAGGTTGCCGGCATCGACGATGGCGATGACGGCGTCCACACGATTGGACTCGGTTTCGTCGAGCAGGACATCGACGGCGATCATTTCGTCGGGTGAGGCGGCTGCGAGGCTGTAGGTACCCGGAAGATCAAAGAGCTCGGCCCGCGAACCATCTGGCAGGTTTACCGAACCACTCTTGCGTTCGACAGTGACGCCGGGGTAGTTGCCGACACGTTGCGACATACCCGTCAGGACATTGAACAGGGTCGTCTTGCCCGTATTCGGATTGCCGAGGAGAGCGACGGTTCGGGTCGGTCGGCTGGTGCCAGTTGACAGCACAGGAATGCGGGTGGGGCTAGAGGTCTGCTGCGGTGACACGAATCGCAGCAGCATCGGCCCGGCGCAATGCGAGTCGATCTTCGCCGATCTGAATGACAAGGCGGGAGCCGGTACGCAGAACCCGCAGGCGGACGCCAGGCAGCAACCCCAACTCGCGCAACCGACAGGAAAGCCGGTCGGCCCAGGGAACTTCGATGACGATGGCATCGCGTCCACGACACCATTCGGAAAGGGCGCCCTCGACAATACCTGATTCGACAGGGCCTGATTCGACAGGGCCTGATTCGACAGGGCCTGATTCGACAGGTCTCGACTCGGAAACTGGGCGCCGCCACGGCAGGAAGCTCATCATCAGCTGTCTCGATTGACTACGCGTTCTCAGGGTTCCCACGGCGATCTCGTCGTTGGGAGGATCCAAAAGAAGTTTGGTATACCAAACGATTGGTCGGCAAGGGCAAATATACAAGACATGCATCGAGAATCAAATACAAACTTGACTGGTCTAAACAACTGATCTCAGGAGGGTTTAGGCTCTTTTGTCTTGACCCCTGCAAAGCGTTGTGGTATGTTGACCAACCATTAGTATGGTAGGCCAAACTAATGGTTGGTGCAATAGACAACAGCCAAAAATCATCCTGTGGTCAAGGGACAAGGAGAGCTGTATGGTCAGGAGAATCGCGTTTCTCGTGGCAACCCTGTGTGTCGCCTCTGGCACCGGGCTCGCCGACAACGCCCTTGCCGCCGACCGGCCTGCAGTTCCGGGTGGGGTGTATGACAAGCCCTACCTCAAGCAGACCGTCGGTGGTACCGCCGTGGGCGGTTACATCGATCATGAACTGTTCTGGAACGACAAGGCGAAGACCTTCGATCAGCACCGTTTCATTCCCTTTCTCTTCAGCGAGGTGAGTGACAGAATTCACGTGGCCGCCGAGATCGAGTTCGAGCACGGTGGCAACCCCGGCGGGGATGGCGCGGTCAAGCTTGAGTTTGCCACTCTGGACATCGCCTTTCACGAGGCGGCAACTCTGCGGGCGGGCGTGATCCTGTCACCTCTGGGCCGTTTCAACCTGATCCACGACAGTCCCCTCAATGATCTCACGAACCGCCCGCTGATGGCGCGTGAAATCATACCGACAACCCTGAGTGAATCGGGCATGGGACTCCATGGCACGCTCTATCCAAGCGAATCGGCCGTCGCTGGTTATGAGATCTACGTGGTCAACGGCTTCAACGAGGCGACGGCAATGCGCCTGCGGTCGGGGCGTGGCAGCCAGAGCAAGGACAACAATGAAGAGAAGTCCATTGTCGGGCGGGTCAACTACTCGCCCGCACTCGGTCTGGACCTGGGTGGGTCCTTCCACGTAGGTGCCTATGACGATGCCGGTGAACAGACACTGTCGATTCTTGCCATCGACGGTGCCTGGAACCGCGGCCCCGTTGAGGTGCGAGGCGAGTACGCCATGGCGAGCATCGATGGTGCCATCGAGGACGAACGCTCCGGCTACTACGCGCAGGCCGGTTGGCACTTTCTGCCCGGGGTCCTCACTTTCCCTCATTCCATTCTGACGGCGACGGTGCGGTTGGATCACATAGATCTGGGTGCCAGCGATGAAACCCGCACAACCATCGGCCTCAATTTCCGCCCCATTGAGGAGACGGTGATCAAGCTCGACTACGAAGTCTATGACCAGGAGGATGCCAGCAACGGTCTCATCCTGTCCCTGGCCTCCTATTTCTGATGGGTTGGTTCTGCACCGGGCTGTTTCTTCTGGCGTCGGCGGCTGCGGCGGTGGCTGCAGAGCCGTCCGCAGATGAGATCGGTTCGGTGCAGGTTTACCTCACACCCGACGAGGCGCGGGAACAGGCCTTTCCGCAGGCGGTGCGCTTCGATACACAGGTGCTGGCCGTGCCGAAACACCTGCTGGAGGCGCCCACGGACAGCGGGTTCAGGTCCTTTGCTGACGATTCGGTGGCCGTCTATATTGCCCGGGATACGACGAATTCAGCAATCGGGTACGCCGTGATCGGTGAAGAGATCGGCAAGTATCGTCCCATCACGTTCCTTGTCGCCGTGGACCTGCAGATGCGGGTGTCCAGCGTTGCCATTCTCGTCTATCGCGAGAGTCGCGGCGGTGAAGTCCGTCGACAACGATTCCTGCGCCAGTATCGCGGTAAGGACGGTACGGATCCCATCCGCATCAATCGGGATATTATCAATATCACGGGTGCGACCCTCTCGGTTCGGGCGCTGAACGCGGGGGTGCGCAAGTCACTGCTTCTGCTCGAGGCGGTGCTCGATCGTCCTATCAAAGTGACTACCTCTCCGGAGCCCTGACGCGAGCCGCATGCGCTACTTCACCAATCGATCCACGCTGGCCCGCATGGATCTCAACACCAAGCTGATCATCACCTACTTCATGGTGTTCATGCTGGCGGCATCGGCCTTTGCCATATACATGTCGTGGGAGCGAACCCGACTCAGTGCCGCTGGTGCCTCCGCCTATTACCGGGGGGACGAGGCGCGCATGATGTTTCCCAAGGAACGCCTCGAACTGATCGAGACGACCCACTTTCACTTGTTCATCACACCTGTCATCATGCTCACCGTAGGCCACCTGTTTCTGCTCAGTGCCTGGAGCCGGCGGTGGAAGACGGCGGTGATCACCAGTGGCTTCGCCTACGCCGCCCTCGACGTGGCCAAGCCCTGGCTGGTGCGTTATGTGGCCCCGGAACTGGGTGTGCTGGCGACGATCAATTCCGCCCTGTTCGGCATGACCATGCTGCTGTGTATTCTCGTACCCCTCTACGAGATCTGGTTCCTCCAGGTGGACCCCACAACCCGGCCGCACTGATGAGCCCCTGGCAGGTCCGAGTCGATACGGGCGGCACATTCACCGACTGTCTGGCCATCGATCCCAGTGGCAACCCGCACCGAGCCAAGGTCCTCAGCAGCAGCGCCCTGCGAGGACGCATCCTGTCCCGCACCACCGACAATACTCTGCAGATCGACGTCCCATGGGTTGTGCCGACAGGGTTTCTGCGCGGCTACACACTGCGTATCCTGGGTGAAGCGGGCGCACGGCGCGAGGATCTACGTGTGGCCGATTCCGTCGGCACACGCCAACTCACCATCGCCGGCCACCTGCCACCAGAGGCAGTTGCGGGCGCCACTTTTGAGGTCACCGCCGGAGAAGAAGCACCGATTCTGGCGGCGCGCCTGATCACGGGAACCATGCTGCAGGACCCTCTGCCCCGGATGGAACTGCGTCTGGCAACAACCCGCGGCACCAACGCATTGCTCGAGCGCAAAGGGGTGGCCACAGCGCTGTTCGTCACGCGTGGTTTCGGTGATCTGTTGCGCATCGGTGATCAGCGCCGGCCCGATCTGTTTGCTCTGCGCGTGCGCAAGCTGAGACCCCTGACGCAGGATGTGGTGGAAGTAACGGAACGACTCGCTGCGGACGGGGCCATCCTCTGCCCGCTGTCACTGGAGGAGCTCGAAGATGTCGCCCGGCGCCTTCTGGCAGAGGGTGTCCGGGCCGCCGCCGTGGCCTTCATGCACAGCTACCGCAATCCGTGCCACGAAGAGCAGCTGGCCACGTTTCTCCGCGACATTGGTTTTACCACGGTGGCCACATCGGCGGCGCTGGCGCCCCTGATCAAGATTCTTCCACGGGCACAGACCGCAGTGGTTGAGGCTTGTCTGGGGCCGATCATCGACGGCTATCTCGGGCGAGTCGGTGCCTGCGTGACGGGCTCGGTACACGCCATGACGAGCGCCGGGGGCCTCGTCGAAGCCTCGCGCTACCACGCCAAGGACAGTCTGCTGTCGGGACCGGCAGGGGGTGTGGCCGGTGCCGCCGCCAGCGGGCGACGCAGCGGCGAGAGCCAGATCATCTCCTTCGATATGGGCGGCACCAGCACCGATGTTGCGCGCTACGCCGGCGACTTCGAGTACCAGTTCGAGCATACGGTGGGGGATGCCCACCTCGTCGCGCCAGCCCTGGCGATCGAGACGGTTGCCGCCGGCGGTGGTTCGATCTGCCGTTTCATCGACGGTCGGCTGCTGGTGGGCCCTGAAAGCGCCGGTGCCGACCCGGGGCCCGCCTGCTACGGTGCCGGTGGTCCACTGACGGTGACCGATGTGAACCTGCTGCTGGGGCGTCTCGACCCCGATCGTTTCGGTATTCCCCTCGCCGTAGACGCAGCACAACGCCGTCTGCGCGAATTGCTGGCGCTCATGGATCACAGTACGCCGGCAGAGGAAGTGCTGGCAGGACTGGCGCAGATTGCCGACGAACGTATGGCCGCCGCGATTCGCCGGGTCTCGGTGGAGAAGGGCTACGATCCCGGCACACATGCCCTGGTCGCCTTCGGCGGGGCCGGGGGGCAACATGCCTGTGGCGTGGCTCGCGTGCTTGGCATCGATCGCATCCTTGTACCCGTCGACGCCAGTCTGCTGTCGGCCCACGGCCTCGGGTCGGCGGTTGTTGAGCGCTTTGCCGAGCGCCAGATCCTGCAGCCGCTTGCAGATGTGGCACAGCGGTTGTCCGACTGGTTGCAGCAACTGGGGGACGAAGCGCGCGCCGCGGTCGCTGCCGAAGGTGTTGCGATGCAGACAACGCTGGTTCGGCGCCGCATGGTCAATCTGCGGTTTCGCGGTCAGGAATCGTGTGTCACCGTGGAGGCGACGGCGGATGTGCCGTTGGCCCGGGCCTTTGCTGATGCCTACGAGGTCCTCTATGGGCACCGTCCTGCGGCGGAGCGCATCGTTGAAGTCGAGTCGCTGCGTGTCGTGGCCAGCGCACCAGCGAAGCCGTACCTCGCCGCAGTGGCGCTGCCGAAGGCATCTGCTCGCCCTGGATCGCGTCGCGCCTGGACGGGGACCTGCTGGCAGGACGTGCAGACATACGAACGCCAGGAGCTGGCTGTGGGCACTGTTGTGCAGGGGCCGGCTCTCGTCTTTGAGCAACATAGTGCCACGTGGGTTGCTGCCGGATGGCAACTGTGCGTCGATGCCGTCGGCGCTCTGCTGATGCGGCACGTCTCGCCTGCTGTCGCCCAAGCGCCACAGGCAGAGGCGGTCCGTCTGGAGTTGTTCACTCATGCGCTGGAAAACGGCGCTCGCGAGATGGGCACCCTGTTGCAGCGGACGGCGCTGTCGACCAACGTCAAGGAACGACTGGACTTTTCCTGCGCGCTGCTCGACGCCGAAGGGCGTCTCGTCGTGAATGCGCCGCATATTCCGGTGCACCTCGGGGCGCTCGGGGTCTGTGTGCGCGCCGTGGCGGCCGTTCTCGATCTGGCGCCCGGGGACACGGCCATCACCAATCACCCCGGTTTCGGTGGCTCCCACCTGCCCGACATCACTCTCATTACACCGATCCACAACGATGCAGGGCTGCTGCTGGGATACGCCGCCAGCCGGGCGCACCACGCCGAAATCGGCGGCACACGCCCCGGTTCGATGCCACCTGCGGCGACGCGCCTCGAAGAAGAGGGTGTCATCATCCCGCCACAGTTGCTGGTAGCTGCCGGTGTGCCAAGATGGCAGCAGATACGGGATCTGCTGCTGAACAGCCCGTATCCATCCCGCGCACCAGAGGACAATCTGGCCGATCTCGAAGCGGCGTACGCCGCCAATTGCCGGGGCCGCCAACATCTGCAGGAACTGGCCATCCGCCATGGCGCAGACGAGGCAGGACGTTATATGGCAGCTCTGCGCCAGGAGGCCGCTCGCGGTGTGCGCACGGCGCTGGCGGCCATCGCCGACGGTCAGTACCAGGCCCGGGATGAGTTGGACGATGGTGCTGCGATCGCGGTGCGTATCGAGGTTGCGGGGGACCGGGCACGCATCGACTTCAGCGGCTCCGCACCGGTCCATGCTGGCAACCTCAACGCGACGCCGGCCATCGTCCAGAGTGCCGTGATCTACGTGCTGCGCCTGCTCGTACAGCAGTCACTGCCACTGAATGAGGGTTTCCTTGAACCGGTGGAGTTGCATGTGCCCGAGGGGATGTTGCATCCTCCTTTTTCGTCGGCAGGAGACAACCCGGCCGTCGTCGGCGGCAACGTCGAGACCAGCCAACGGATCGTCGACGTTCTGCTGGAAGCTCTCGGGTGTGTCGCCGGCAGCCAGGGCACGATGAACAATACGTTGTTCGGCAACGATCACTTCGGTTACTATGAGACGCTCTGTGGCGGCACCGGTGCCGGACCTGGTTTCGCCGGCGCCGACGCCGTGCACAGCCACATGACAAACACGCGGATCACGGATCCCGAGATCATGGAAAGCCGCTACCCCGTGCGCATTGAACGGTTTGCTGTGCGCCGTGGTTCGGCGGGAACAGGGCGTTGGCCTGGCGGCGAGGGCGTGACGCGGGAGTTGCGCTTTCTGGCACCGGTGCGTCTGTCGGTGTTGACCCAACATCGACGGCTGGGCCCACGGGGCGCCGCTGGTGGTGGCGCCGGAGTGCCCGGGCGGCAGTGGCTTATCCGGCACAACGGAACGGTGCAGGAACTGGCGGCCATTGCCGGCGCCGAGCTGGCAGCGGGGGATCGCCTGGTGATGGAAACGCCGGGCGGCGGGGGCTGGGGCGATCCCGGGGATGCCGGCGGCAACAGCAATAACCTCTGACTATGGAGAGCAAGACATGAGGATCAAAACGGTACTAGGCGTGGGGGCTGCAGTTCTGGCGCCCCTGGCAGCGGCGGCTGACGACTTCTACCAGTTCTGGGGGGATGGCCGTGCCGAGTTATCCTCTTACAGGATCGTCCAGCCGCGATACGGCGAAGCTCGTAGCGGCTACGGCGTCATGATCTTCGTCACCGAGGACGTCAATCGCGAGACGCTGATCAAGGTCGAGTCGCCGACGCCGAAAGAAGAACGGATCTACACGCTCAAGCTGAACAACATTCTCAAGTTCACCACCGGCATCTATGACTATTCGGTGATGTCATCGGTCTTCAGTGCCGTCGAGCCACGCACGCAGACACAGCCCTTTGAACTGCTCAAGCAGAACCTGAGCTCGCAGGAGTGGTGTGGTCACGTCTTTGAAGAGGTGCGGTTCACCGACGGCCGCCTGCGCGGAGAGTTGAACAGCTACTTCGAGAGTGAAGGGCGGACGCAGTGGAGTATGGACCGTCCCAAGGATTTCGCCAGCGAGGATCACCTGCTGATCCGCATCCGCGAGTTGCAGGGGCCGTTCATGGCCGAAGGGGAATCCAGGCAACTGACGATGCTGCCCAGCCTCTGGGAATTCCGCATCGCCCACAGTCCGCGTGTGCTGGAGCAGGCGACACTCGCCAAAGGCGCGCCCGAGCAGATCACCGTCGCCGGTTCTCAGCGCACGGCAATTGCCTGGACCTGGACCTATGGCACGCACGGGAAAACCGTCTGGGTTGGCGCCGATTACCCGCACCACATCCTCCGCTGGCAGGACACGGCCGGTGGCAGTGGCGAACTGCTCGTGTCGAAGCGCCTGCCGTACTGGGGGCTGCACGACATCGATGATGAGCCGTTGCGCGAAGAGCTGGGTATTCCCAGATGAGCACCAGACCACACATTCTCTACATCCTGTCGGACGAACACCGGGGGCAGGCGATGGGCCACACCGGCGACCCCAATCTGCAGACGCCGTGGATGGACCATCTCGCCGCCGGGGGAGCCTCCTTTCCCCGTGCCTACGCCAACTGCCCCATCTGTACGCCGTCGCGGGTTTCTTTGACGTGTACAACCGACGGCGCCGAGTGCGGCAACCGAACTGCGCAAGAACGGCTACCACACCGCCTACTTCGGCAAATGGCACTGCGGCATCGTACGCAACCAGATCCCCGAAGTTGTCGCCAGGGACACCAGCGGGCTGTACGAAGGGGGTTCGCGCAACCGCACACCCGAGAGCCATCGCGCCGGCTTTCAGGACTGGTTCGGCTTTGAGAATCTCAATCAGCACTTCAACAGCTCGATCTCCCAAGGCAGCAACACCGAGCCGACACCCCTGGAGGGGTACGAGACGGATGCGCTGACGGATCGAGCCATCAACTACCTGCACAGCTACGATCGCCAGGAGCCCCTGTTTCTGGTGTTGTCAGTGATACCGCCACACTTTCCCCTGATCGCCCCGGAGAAATGGAAGCGATTCAGACCTGACGATCTGCAGGTGCGTGACAATTTTCATGATTCGCCCGAGATGCGCTGGCCGGGACACATCCCCGAGAGCCACGTGCCGCAGGGCATGTTCAGCCTCGTCGATATGCTGGCAACGACGCTGGGACTGGTCGGCTGCCAAGTGCCCGTGTGGACCCAGGGGCGTGATTTCTCTCCGACGTTGCGTGGTGACTCAGGACCGGGAGATACGGGCTTCACGCCACCCGCAGAGGTCCTGCTCGAAATGGTCGGATCTCCGCGCTGGCGGCTGAGCATGCCCGACTGGCGTGGTCTCGTCAGCGAGCGCTGGAAGTACGCATTCACGGAGAACCGTTTTGAACTGCTTTTCGATCTGCACGCCGACCCCTTCGAGCGGCACAATCTGGCACAGCAGGATCCGGAGCAGTGCGCCCTGCTGCGCGCCCGCCTGCTGGAACTGTTGCACGAAACGCCTTGCGCAACGATCTGGACGGCCATCTGCGCCACTTTCACCACGATCCCTTTGAGTTTCACGGTCGACGCAGGTCGGCGCCGATGCTGGTGTCCTTTGTCACCGATGTCTCCGGCAGGGTACGACACGGTGCTCTCCGGCAAGATACACTTCGTCGGTCCCGATCACTTGCACGGCTCTGACACAAAGAGTGCTCCCGGTCTCAGCAGGTCTGTAGCGGTCCTCAGCAGATGGCGAGCACGGGCCTGCGCCCTTGTCGAGGGTTGCAGACCCATGCTATTATGCCCGCATGGATGACATGCGAAATGCCCTGTTACGCGACGGCTTCGTCATCGTTCGTGGAGCTGTAGCAGCAGATGCTCTCGAGCCCACGCAGCAGATATTCGAGGAGCTTGTGAATCGCCAGCGGCTCGTGTGGTCGCGGCAGCGAGGCGCCGATGATCCACCGGGTGGCGTCTGGGAGACGTCGGCCCAGCCGCGACTGGCCTCTTTTGACGGCCTCGTCGAAAGTCGCCAGCAGGCCCTGGCGGTGGAACTTCTGTTGGGCCAGCCACTGCAGACGAGCCGCCGCATCATGAATGCCCCCGTGGCGCCGACACAATTCATGATGATGTGCAATCCCGTTCGCGACCACGGACCGGCTGCCTGGCATCGAGATATTCATCCGATCGACCAGGCCCCCGTCATCGGACTGCAGCAGGATCTGCTGGCCAATGGCCCGGGGTACCTGCAGTGGAACCTGGCGCTGCACGATGACGACGTACTCTGGGTTGTGCCGGGCAGCCACACCCGCCCCAACACGGCTGCGGAGAACAGGTGTCTGACGGAGAATCCCAGGCGCCCGTTGCCGGAAGGGCTACAGGTTTGTCTCGGTGCGGGGGATGCTGTTGTCTACACGAACCTCATTCTGCACTGGGGGAGCAACTACAGCCCCACGCGCCGGCGTACCGTGCACTTCGGCTTCCGCTCCTTTGGTGCGGATCTGTTGCCTTACGTTCTGGGACTGCACCGCCGCGGCGATCCCTCTGCCTTTCTTTCCGCTGATGCCCGTCCCATCTGGCAGGAGCATCGCCGACTCTACAACGCCGAGTGTGATGTTCTGGAACGCGCTTTCCACGCTGCCATCCAGGGGGACAGAGAGGCATTCCTGCGGTGCCTGATCCAGCTGCATCCGGGGGAGCAGCACCGCGAGGTCTGCCTCATCCTGCTGTCGAAACTGGCACACAAACTGTGCTTTCACAGTCACCCCGAGCGTCCCGGTTATGGCGGCGACTTCACCCAGCAGCAGGAACTGGCACCACGCTTTGCCCCCGCGGATCTGCAGCAACTCTGGGCGCGGTTTGCTCCCGTCGATGCCGCACTGCAGGCGCCGGGCGGGCGCGATTACGTACCGGGTTACCAGTCAGGGCCCATGAGTTATCGCTTTGAGAGCATGCCCCAGGAACTGACAGTCGATCGCATTGTCGGCGCCTGGGTATGACCTACCAGTTGGTGAGGGTACGCAGGTACTTGACGGCCTTGGGTACCGCCGTTGCCTCCGCCTCGACATCCTGCCCCTCATAGACGATGGAGCACCAGCCGTTGTAGTTGACCTTCTTCAGCGTCGCCATGATCCGCGGGTAATCGAGCCATTGCTCGGTGCCACTCTGAATCCGATAGATCTTGCAGCGTACGTGGACAGCAAGGGGTGCCGTTTCCTCGATGGAGCCGTAGAAATCGAGGGACGGGTCTTCGACGCCGCGCGCACCGGAGGCACCCGGTGAGCCGACGTATTGACCGGTATCGAGGATGTGTGAGAAGTAGGGGTTGTTGACCTGCTCGATGATGCGGCGCACATCCTTGCCGGTGCGGGTCACGCAGCCATGGTTGTGATTGTGCAGGCCAAGGACGACCCCCTTCTCCTGTCCGTAGGCGGCGACCTCTTTCAGGCATGGCATCATGCGGGCCAGCACCGCTTCTTCCGTGTCGCCCTCCGGGATCCAGGCGGCAAAGACCCGCACCATGGGAATCCCCATGAAGTAAGCGACGTCGATCCAGTGCTTGGCCGTCGTCACCTGTTCATCGAGCTTCTCACCGGCAGCAACACCGAAGTTGGAGCTGACGCCGATATAGGACAGGGCAATGCCCTTCTTCAG
>JAQCJA010000111.1 GCA_027593305.1 bacterium | reverse complement strand
GCACCGCAGGCAGTCCCGCCAGAACAAAGGCGAAGCAGATGACGCCGATGTCGCTGAGGTTTCCCCGCGAGAAGGACAGACCCCGCGAGGCGATCACGACGATGGCCAGCAGGGCGGCACTGCGGTGGGAAGCAGGGATCTGAAGCATCCACTGAAGAAAGCTCGCAGGCAGGTCATCGTCCAGCCTGCTATCTTCGTTAGCTTATGCCTCGACCCGGACCCGTAACCGCCCTGCTCGGGCGAATCTTCGCCACAGACCGCAGGTGCCTCTGGGTCCTGGCGGCCTGCTCCTTTGTCCTGGTCCGTTTCTACTTCGCTCGAGGTGGCGTCAGCTGGGCGGGGGATGGCTCGCTGCATCTGACCTATGCGGCGCTGGCAGCCCAGTCGATCGCCGCCGGTCAACTGCCCATCTGGACCAACTACTTCGCTGCCGGTTCGCCCTTTCTGCAGTTCTACGGGTTTGCCTTCTACTACGTCGTGGGTCTGCTCGACCTGCTGCTGGGCAATCTGAACCTGAGCGTGAAACTGGTTCTTGCTGCGGGGCATGTGCTGTCGGGACTGACGATGTTCGCCTTTCTGCGGGTCGCCCTGCGTTCGCGGTCGGCAGCCTTCCTCGGTGGACTCGGTTTCGTGCTGACCTTCTGGCACACGCAGCACGTCGTCATCATGGGCCGGCTGCCCTTGTCTCTGTTCTACGCCTGCCTGCCGCTGCCGTTCTGCTTCTTCGAGCGTGCCAGGATCCCGCGCCTGTTCGTGCCCAGCATCATCAAGGGGGCGCTGGCCCTGGCGGTGCTGATTTTCATCCACCCGGGGTACGCCGCCTGGGCGACGATCTTTCTGACGCTCTACATGAGCTTGCGGCTGGTCCGCAGCCACTGGACGGCGCGAGCCTGGCGCCATGCGGCTGCGGCAGGCCTGCTGCTACTGTTCGGGCAGATCGCTGGTGCCAGTCTGACACTGCCCATGTGGCTGGAACGGGGCACGACAGGGCTGGCGCAGGGGATCTCACTGGCCCAGGTCCCGGACCCGAGCTGGCAGCAGCTGCTGAGCTGGTCCAACTTCCGCCTTCTGCTGGTGCCGCTGCCTGAATCGAGCCGGCACTGGTACGGCGGGTATCTCGGCCTGTCTCTGGTCGTGCTGGCCATCATCGGTCTCGCGGGACCCTTGCTGGCACGCCAGCGGCTGCGACGCGGACCCGCTCTGGCGATGACGGTCAGTCTCGTTGTCGCCCTGGTTCTGGTTCTGGGGTATCGGTGGCAATGGCTGCAGCTGTTCCGCTTCGTGCAGGCCTTCAACGCCGGCCGTTACCTGTTGTTCGTCTCCTTCTTCCTGACGGCAATGGCCGGTGCCGGCGCCCTGCATCTGCTGGGCAGACGCCCTCGATCCGCAGACCTGTGGCGTGCAACCCTGATGCTGGTCATCGTGCTGATCGACCTGGGACCCACAACCTTCCAGCAGCCCTACATCACCGAACAAATGGAACATCCCGGTGGCGATCCCGGCAGCGAGCGCGCCCTGGCCGTTACCGATGCGCAGCACCTGCCCCTGGCGCTGACGTTGCTGCACTGGCAGACGGGCATGCCCACGCCGCAGGGGATCTTCGACGAATCGTCGATCTCCTATCTGCGATTCTGCCGACCATGGCTGGCGGCAGTGACGCCGGTTGTGCAATCGGTGGAACATCTGGATCAGCTGCAGGGCAAGCCCGGAGCGGATCTCGTCTATGCCGGCCTGCGCCTGCTGCATGCGTCGGAGGTCTATGTGTTCCGCGATCAGCGGGGTCAGATGCTGCCGGTGCCGGAATCTGTCTCGGGGCCCGTCGTGGTTTCGAGCCAGCTGGCGGTCTACACGGGGCCGGATGACCCCGAGATCGCCGCGCCTGTCAGCAAGCTGGCGACGACGTGGTCCCTGCAACTGACGGAGGCATCACGGTACGCCCTGGGCATTGTCAGCGGCATGGGACTGCAGCTGCAGAGCGGCGTCAGCGAGCGCATCTATCTCGGCCACGGGCAGGCCCGCAACCTGGGAACCCGACCCGAGCTGCGTCTGCTGGCGCATGAGGTCGAAGCCCAGGCCGTACGACTGGACCTGCAGGTCTCGGAAGCCTGTTTTGCCCGGCTCGCCTATTCCTTCCATCCCCATCTGCAGGTGTTGCTGGATGGCCAGCCGACAATGGCGATGGAGACAGCGGGCGGTTACCTGGCTCTGGAACTGCCACCTGGGCGCCACGAGATCATCCTGCAACCGCGTCTGTCGCCGTTGCGCCGGGCCCTCATCGGCGTCGATTTGGGACTTGTGTGCATCGCCGTTGTTCTGCTTGTGCGGCATCGGCGCAGGAGGCAATTCGTCCCGGACGTGTAGCTGGCATGATTCGTGCAATGTGTCACCCGAGTGTCGCTTTCCCTCCTAGCCCTCGGGTGCTCGTTCATGCTGCCATCCATGCAGGCCCTACGGACTTTTCTGACCAGACGGGAAGAGGCGCGGATCATGCTGCTGCTCCTGCTGCTGGCCGTCCTGCTCTTCGTCTTCCAATACTTCACACTCGAGAAATTCGCCTCCATCCCACCGGGTACAGGCCTGGCGACACCACAGGAGTGGGTGCACTTCCTTCGTGGCCGCATCGGCCTGTCGTGGTACGATGCCCTCATTCCGCTGGCGATGATCACCATCTTCGGATCTGTCGTTTCCCTCGAGATCAGGGGACGCGCCGCCGTCGTCTGAGGGCTGGAATTTCCGCTCTAGCCGTCTCTAGCCGGCAAATTCTTTCCCAAAAAGCACCTGATCCCACGGGCCGACCCATTCACACGGTCGCCCAAGTGTCCAGTTCGCCTCAACCCCCGACTGCCGACTGACGACAACTTTTGCGTCAGCCGAGCCGCCCTCGGGGGCATGGGGGTACTCACCCCTGTGCGGGCAGGTCACGTCCCCACCGAACTGGAACCCCGCCGCCCCATCGGGTGACTCGAGGCGCGTACCGGTCTCGTCGTACTGATGATGCCCACACATCAGCTGCTGAGCCAGCCCGCTGTCGAGTCGACCATGGTGCCGGGCAAGATCCTGCATGAGAATCTCGAAGCGCCTGGCGCTGCCCGGATTGGATGCGGCGTCCCCGAATCGGGTCATGGGCAGGTCGGTGCGCTCATTGTCGGCGTTGAAGCTGTGGTCACAGGTGCAGTGATTGGTCATCACCAGGTAGTTGCCGATCTCGCCGAGATCTCCCGGACGCCGGATGGCATACCGATCACATGAGGTCTCGATGACGGCGCACTCCGTACGATCCGACACGAGAAAGTTCCACGTACCGGTGCGCAGCAGGCTGTTGCGTTTCGTCTGCGCCCGATAGGCAGGCGTGCCACGGGTGATCATGTCGATCGCTTCTGCGGCGCTGTCCGCCTGCGCCGCCACCGTCAGAAACAGCAGGAACCACGGCACACCGAAGGCGTCGCCGTTCATTTCGCGGTGCAGATTCCCACCGGCATTGAGGATGAGGGAGACACCCTTGTCGTTGACGATCTGGCAGCCGGCGCCGGCACCGCCCGGGGTGATCGTCCAATAGGCGTTGCCACCTTCCGGTCGGCCGACGTAGGCCAGCTGGTAACACTTCGGGTTGAAGGGGCAGTGCCGGTTGTGTGTGGCGATGGTTTCGGCGGCGGCATTCGGTCCATCACCAACGGTGGCAAAGCTGCTGCAACCCATGTCGCCCGGTTCGGTATCAGCCCATGGTGTGGCCGTCGGGTGCCGGTACGACCAGGCGTCGAAGATGTTGGTATTGAGGACCTTCTGGTAGTGACTGATGTCGCCGGCAAAGGGCGACTGGTCCAACTGCTCCCCGGCGCCCTCTGCGACACCCTCCATGAACTCGATCAACCCCGGATCGAGGGCGGCAACCTGCGCCTCGTACAGGGACAGAGCGTTCATCGTGTCCTGCCGGCCGTACTTCGACACGTGTTCCGCCCACCAGACATCCGCAACCCAGCGCACGAGATCACCCGCCTGCTGCCCGACCTGCTGGCCGATGCTGCGCCATGAGCCGGATATCTCACCCAGAAAGCGCGCCCTCGATTCGTACGGCGGGTGGCCGGGGGACACGTCGTAGTGTCGCATGGCGGGATTGCCGCTGTGTGGATCGATGCGCGCCTCGAGTGGTTCTACCATGGCCAGACCTCTCCCTTGCCATCGTGCATGACCAGTTCATCCTCGTCGGCCACGTCACCCAGAAAAAAGGCCAGCGCCGGGATGGCCGCCGCCGCCGGTTCCTGACCGCCTTTTTCCGACTGTAGTTCCGTGCCGCCGATCCAGGAACGGATCCAGCCCGGGTGGTAGAGGCGGAAACAGTAGTTGTCGCGACGCAGATGATTGTGCAGCAGGCGCACCCCCATGTTCAGCGCCGCCTTCGACGGCGCGCAGGGCGCCGAGGGCGTTGATGTTATACAGGCGATGCATCTCGGCGTAATCGAGACCATCGCGGATGTTCTGCGTCCGCGACGCGGAATTGACGCCGGCATTGCTGATGAGCAGATCCACGTGGCTCGTGTGCTGTCGAATCGTGGCCGCCGCCGCCGTCAATGAATCGATGCAGGACACATCCAGCGGCACGGCGGTGACGGCTTCCGGATGCTGCGCCATCAGGTCATCGAGATCCGGCCAGTCCCGCAGGAAACGCCCGGCAAATACGCGCCAGCCCTCCCTGGCCAGACCGTCAGCCAGCGCCAGACCCAGGCCCCGGTCCGCACCGGTGACGACGGCAACAGGCCTTACCACTCGAAGAGGATCCCGAGAAAGGGTTCGGAGCGCTCGTCGATCATGCGGTACATCGCCTGCGCCTGGTCGATGGCGACACGGTGCGTCACCAGGGGCGCCATGGCCAGTTTCCGCTCCGCCAGCAGGGCGAGGGTCGCCTCCATCCGCTCCCGCTGGATGCCCTGGATGTAGTGTGTCGTCAGTTCGAGCTTGTGCAGAGCCGTCATGCTCGCCCAGGGCTCTTCCGGCGAGAACCCCGAGTAGACGATCTGGCCTTTGCCCTGGCGCAGCAGCGGCAGGTACGATTCCTGACAGGACCGCTGCTGGACCGTGTCGATGATGACGGGCACATGCGTATCGCCTGTGAGTGCCCGTATCTGTTCGACCGTATCGGGGCCGTCGTGCAGGGCGTGATCGGCGCTGTGTTGCGCGGCGGCGGCGAGGCGTTCGTCGCGATGCCCGACGAGGATCGTGCGCGCCCCGCGGGATCGTGCCGCCTGCGCGCCGAACTGGCCGATGACACCGTCGCCATAGACGACGACCCAGTCTCCCGGTTGCAGGGCGGCACGGTAGGCAGCGTTGTAGCCCACCTGAATCACCACCATGGCGGCGGCATCGACGGGGTCCACAGCCTCCGGCAGTGGGTAGACATTGCCCACCGCCGTATTGCCGACGGCGGCGTGGGCGCCCCAGAAGGCTACCGGCGTGGTCTTCCAGCACCCCGATGTGGCCATGACGGTGTCGCCCTCCTGCAGGCCCACTACATCGGCACCGAGGGCGCTGACTGTGCCAACCCGTTGATAGCCCGGCACGCAGGGGTAGATCGTCGGCGCCCAGGTGAATCGGTTGTGCAGGGCCCAGCCTTCCGTGCCGGAGCTGATGCTGGAAAACCGGGTGCGGATCTGCACTTCACCCGGTCCCGGGTCCGGCATGGCGATGTCTTGGATCCCAACCTGCCCGGGAGCGCTGAAGATGATGGCTGGGGCTTTCACAGGAATTCCTCACGATCGTGTGGCATGATTGTCACGAGAACAACTTGGAGAACGGCATGTTGCCGGGCAACCGCCGGTTGCGGTGGGGGGATCGGCGTACCAGTTTGGATCGCAACCAATCAGGGGAGGTGCAAATGCGTGAGCGAGCGGATCTGCTGCACACAGACAGTCCCAAGGGGCTCGAGGTGTTCCAACTGACGACGGAGGATCTGCCCTCCTCCCATATCTATATGGAGGCACAGATCTTCACGCCCGACTCGCGGCGCCTGGTCGTACACCGCTCAGCGCACCCCCACGGCTCCGACCCAAAGGATCCCGAGCATCGCTATCTGCTCTGCGATCTGGAGGCCGGTGGCGCACTGACACCGATCACCACCGAACTGGGGGCGACGGCACCATCCATCACCCCGGCGGGTGATCTGCTCTACTACTTCGTTAACGCCACCGAGCCCGGCACGGGAGGGCGACTGACGCTGCGGCGTGTGCGCTTGGATGGCACGCACCGTGAGGATGTCGCCGTCATCGACACGGTCCTGCCCGGTGCGCCCGGTCCATTCTCGCGGCCCTATCCCCTGTCAACGATCTCAGCGGACGGCACCAGGCTGGCGCTCTCCGGGTTTCTCGGGGATGGCAGCCAGCAGAACGCGCCCTGGGGGTTGCTGGTCTTCGATCTGGGCACAGGTCACGTCGAGCTGATTCTGCAGGGGGCCTCCTGGTGCAACGTCCACCCACAGTACAGCCGCTCGAAGGATCCGGCGGCGATACGGGATCTGCTGGTGCAGGAGAACCACGGTAACGAATGTGACGCATCCGGCCAGTTCACCCGCCTCACCGGGGGCCATGGCGCCGATATTCACGTGATCGCCGATGACGGCAGCAACCTGCGGGATCTGCCCTGGGGGCGGGATGGCAACGAGTTCTGCCAGGGGCATCAATGCTGGATCGGGACCAGCGAACGGGCCCTCACAAGTACGGGCAAGCGCGAGCCCCGCTGTGCCGAACTGATCGAAGCACGCGCCGTGGCCCACGTCGGGCACGAAGGATTGCAGACGCCGGGCGGCGTGCGCAACGATCTGTCCCGCAGCCATCCACAGCCCGACTTCTTCCATTTTGCCACCGATGCTGCCGGCGACCGCCTGATCACCGACAGCGGCCCGCAGGATGGTGGCGGTGCACTCTGGCTCGGATCCCTGCCTGCAGATGAAACGGCGCCCATCGACGACTGGACCTACCTGTTGAATCCCGGTTCGTCGTGGGCCAAGGGCACCCATATCCATCCGTTTCTGTCACCCGACGGGCGCACGGGATTCTTCAATTCCGACGAATCCGGCGTGCTGCAGTGTTACATGGTGCGCGGCTGGCAGTGAGTTGTCTTTCGTCCCACGCGGGGCGCCTGCCGCCGCCCCTGATCGTCGCCGCAGCCCTCGGGTTGATGTCCGGCGATGCCGTGGAGGCCTACGTTGGCCCCGGTGCGGGGCTCGCCATCGCCGGCGGCATGTGGGGCATTGCCCTGTTCGGTCTGGCCTTGATCGCGGCGCTGTTGTTCCCCTTCCGTTTCGCCTGCCACTTCCTGCGGGATCGTTCCCGCCGGCGCCGGGCTCGGACCCGCCGCGTTGTGGTGTTGGGCTTCGATGGTCTGGATGCGGGCATCACCCGGAAGTTGCTGGCTGCGGGCCAACTGCCCAACCTGCAAAGGCTGGCTCAACAAGGCAGTCACCATGATCTGCGCACGGTGCTGCCGGCGATCACGCCTGCCGCCTGGCCCTCCTTCGCCACAGGTGTGGATCCCTCGGGGCACGCGATTTTCGACTTCATCGCACGCGACCCGCAGACCTACCAGCCGGTGCTGGCGTCGGCGGAGATTCTGCCCGGTCGCCGGCGTCGTTTCCGGCGCACGGCTCCCGTGCTGCGCAGCAAACGCCGCAGCCGGCCATTCTGGGAAGTGCTGGCCGACCACCGGGTGTTCAGCATCATTCTTCGCGTACCGATCACCTGGCCGCCGGAGCCGTTCCGCGGCCTGCTGCTGTCGGGGATGTCGACGCCGGACCTGCGCGGCACCCAGGGCGAGGGCACGCTGATGACGGCGGTGACCCCGCCGGTTGAAACCAGCGGTCCCCTGCAAGTCCGGCTCGAAGCACAGGACGTCGGCTTTGTCGGCCGTCTGCCCGGGCCGGCGGATCCAGAGCACTCCGAGCAAACGCTGAGCGTGTCTGTCACCGTCGTACCGAAGGACGCCGGCGCACGGATCGACGTCGGCGCGAGCACCTTTGATCTGGCTCTGGAGGCAGACTCGGCGTGGCTGCCCGTCACCTTTGGCAGCGGCCGTCGGCAGGTGCATGGCATCTGTCGCATGCGCCTGCTGTGTGCAGATCCGCCGTCGCTCTACGTCACGGCCCTGCAGATCGATCCGCTGCGGCCGGTGATGCCGGTGTCACACCCGGTTCCATTCGCCGAGTATCTGGCGCGTCAGATCGGCCCCTTCGCCACGGTGGGTCTGGTGGAAGACACAGACGCTCTCAACACGGGTGTCATCGACGAAGCAGCCTTTCTCGCCCAGGTCGAGTCGCTGCACTGCGAACGGGAAGCCATGTTGCTGGAGTCACTGCAACGAAGCCGGGATGGTGTTGTGGCCTGCGTCTTTGATGGTTCGGATCGAGTGCAGCACATGTTCTACCGGACACGAGAGGCCGATCATCCGGCAAACCGCATGGCGGCCAGCATGCACCCGCAGGCGATCGACGCGGCCTATCAGCGAGCCGATGACACGGTGGGTCGCGTGTCGGAGCAATTACATGAGGACGATGTCCTGCTCGTGCTCTCCGATCACGGCTTCTGCTCGTTTCGCCGTGGTGTCGATCTCAATGCCTGGTTGTGTGACAGGGGGTATCTCACGCTCAACGAAGGGGTCACGGGTCGCCCATGGATGGCCGACGTCGATTGGTCACGCACCCGGGCCTACGCGCTGGGTCTCAGCGGCCTGTATATCAATCTGCGCGGCCGCGAAGGGCAGGGGATCGTTGCACCTGGCGCAGAATACGAAGCGCTGAAGCTGGAACTGGTCGAGGCACTCACGGGCCTGGTCGACACCAGGAACGCCACCGTTGCCGTGCAAAGGGCATACGACACGGCGTCGTACTACAGGGGTCCCTATGCGGCGGAAGGCCCGGATGTGCTCGTCGGCTACGCTGCAGGGTACCGCGTATCGTGGACAACGGCTCGGGGTGAGACGGCGGCGGACGTGTTTGTCGACAACGATCGGCGCTGGAGTGGTGATCACTGTGTCGACCCATCACTGGTTCCCGGTGTGTTGTTCAGCAATATCGCTCTGGGCGTGCCCGATCCAGGTCTCACGGACGTGCCTGTCACCATCCTGTCGCTGCTCGGTGTCGATGCACCGGCCTACATGCAGGGTCGCGATCTCGCCGAAGGGGTGAGCCTGTGAGACGGTGCCGGGCGCTTGGTCTGGCTCTCTGGGCCATACTCCTGGCCGTCTCCTGCGGCAGAGCCCCGGCACCGCGTCTGTTCGTTCTCGGAATCGACGGTATGGATCCCGGCATCCTGCAGCGGCTGATCGATGCGGGACGTATGCCGAATTTCGCTGCCCTTGCCCAACGCGGCAGAATGACGCCTCTGGAAACCACCATGCCGCCCCAGTCACCCGTCGCCTGGTCGAGTTTCATCACCGGGCTGCTGCCCGAGGGCCACGGCATCTTCGACTTCGTGCATCGTGACGCGCAGGATCTGCGCCTGTTTCTGTCCACCAGCAGTGTCGGTGCCGACGTTGAGATGGAACTGCACCGGGAGGGGACGCCGTTCTGGGACCTGCTGCTGCAGGCCGGGATCCCGGCGACCATCTTTCGTGTCCCGGCCAACTTTCCACCCTCCCCGGAACCGGCGGGTGTGGACTGGACCTGCCGCTGTTCGTTGCGCGCTTTTGCCGGCATGGGCACTCCGGATCTTCTCGGAACCTACGGCTCCTTCACGCTGTTTACGGACGGCGACTATCAGGTCCCGGCAGGCGTCGATGGCGGCGGTGATGTGCTTGTGCCCGGCGGCCGCCTCGAAGTGCCCGGGGGGCGTGTCGCCGCCATCCACATGCTGAACGGCGCGGCGCCCATGCTGATCGAAGGACCGAGCCTCGACGGCGACAGCCGCCAGATCGAGGTGCGATTGTTCGTGGATCGCAACACCGACGCCGTGCACCTGTCGCTGCCTGGCACGGATGTCATCCTCAAGGCCGGGGAGTGGAGCCCCTGGCTCGAACTGGACTTTGGCCGGCGGCCGGGCGGCCTTGGCCGTGTCGCTGCCATCACGCGTTTCTATCTGCGCGGCACGACGCCATTGTGGTTGTACCAGACGCCGTTGAACCTGAACCCGCGCCAACCCATGATGCCGATTTCGGTACCTGCCGAGGCGGCGGCGGAACTGGCGGCGGAAGAACTTTACTACACTCAGGGGATGCCGGCGGATACGAAGGCGCTGGAGTCGGCGGTGTTCACCGAAGCGGAGTTTCTGGCGCAGGTCGAGATCACCCTGGCCGAGCGTGAACGGCACCTCGATGTGGAGCTTGCTGAGTTCGATGCGGGGCTGCTGTTCTTCTATGTGCACAGCCTGGATCAGGTCAGTCACATGCTCTGGCGCGCCACGGACCCGACGCATCCGGGCTATCACGCCGACCTGCAGCCCTTCGCTCTGGCCATCGACGATCACTACGTACGCATGGATCGATTGCTCGGTCGGGCCCTGACCGGTCTGCAACGGGACGGCGTCCCACCGGCAGACGTGCTGGGGTTGTCCGACCACGGATTTGCCCCGTACGCCCGGTCGGTGAATCTGAACCGCTGGTTGGTGGAGCAGGGCTTTCTCGTGCTGAGGCAGGGGGCAGCGGCAACGGCGGATCTGCTGGGCACAGCGGACATCGACTGGTCCGCAACGCGGGCCTATGCACTGGGACTGAACGCGGTATACGTGAATCTGCAGGGCCGTGAGGCGCAGGGCAGCGTCCGGCCTGCGCAGGTTGCCCAGGTGCGCCACGATGTGGCGGCCGCTCTCGAGCGGGCCCTGGATCCGCAGAATGGGGCGTCGGTTGTCCAGCAGACGTACGAGCTGACCGGAGCTGGAGTCGTGCCGCAGCTGACACCGGACCTGCTTATCGGTTACGCTCGCGGCTATCGATCTTCCGGCAACTCCGCTGTGGGGCGCATCGATCCGGAATGGCTCAGCGACAACCTGTCGGCCTGGAGTGGCGACCACTGCATGGCGGCGGCGGCGGTGCCCGGCGTGCTCATTGCCTCGAGGCGCTTCACGGCACCCGCGCCGGCTTTGTGGGACATTCCCGTCAGCATTCTCGCGCACTACGGTGTGGCGCCGCCCCCCGGCGCCGCCGGTCAGACGATCTGGAGATAGGAGGCACACATGGCCTGGTGGAAGGGCAATCGAGTGCGGCTGCCAGCTGCGCTGTATCAAACGGCCGAGGCCCATGCCGTGCAGGCGGGGTACGCGAGTGTGGATGAGTTTGTCGAGCACTGCGTGCGTCAGCAACTGCAGCGCACTATGCCGCAGCAGGACG